>CAMTBF010000083.1 GCA_947068385.1 uncultured Lachnospiraceae bacterium | reverse complement strand
ACATATGCTATAGGGTGTGCGATTTCCTGAAAAAGAGCCGGAAAGTGCGCTGTTTGGGCGGCTTTCTGGCTCTTTGGCTACTGCTTTTGTTGCATCATGGGAAATGCTTGTTTTTATTCCGGAGGTTCTCTATTCCCAGATATTCTCCATAATATGGCAGGTGTACCGCATCTGGCATTCCCCCTTCACGATCAGGCTCATGTGTTCAGGAGCCATGGCATAAGTGGCCATGATACTATCCTGGAAGCAGAATTCCATGGTGGTGGTGTCCGCCAGCACTTCAAAATGCAGCTCCTCCCCCTGGAAAAGCGCGGTATGGCCGTTCTCGAAGGAGAGGGTGCGGGTAGCGGAATCGAAGCGTATCCTATGCTCCCCGGCCCGTATGGAGATTGTCCCCTGGATGGCGGAGAGACTGACGCTGTAATGGGCGGGATTGTGCATAGGCAGAGCGGTCTCGCCCTGCAGCGCGAAGTCCCCCTCGGATGCCACAGCTTGGAAGAGACTGCCAACCTGGTCTACAGGCCTGCGGCACACCCTGAGCCCGTCTTCGAAACGCTTCAGGAAAATCTCCGCCGGTATGGACATGCACTGGGAGAAAGGCATCCCCTCATACCCTAAGTCTTCCCCTACGCCGCCCATGCCGCGCACCCAGCTGATATGGACGCGTTTTCCCTCCGGATGGTGGCTCCAGGTCTGCCCGGCATAGGTGGCGTTGCCGTAGTCTAAAGGATTGTAGCGCCCGGACTCCACGAAGTGGTACCCGTCGAAATCCCCGATCCTGGCCATGCCGTCCGCGCCGTAGAGCACCCACTTCGTCTCCTCCTCGCCCTCAATCTGCAGCGGGAAGATGTCCGGGCATTCATAGAGGTCGTCGCTGCGGGAAGTGCGCCGCCAGTCGTGGAAGTCCTCCGACACATAGAAGGAAACGCAATTCCGTCCTTTTTCGTCCGTCTCATAGACAGCCATCACATAGTGGTCCTCATAGCGGAAGAGGCGGGGATCCCGCCAGCCCTCGCCGTTCTGGGTGGGGACGGTGGCCTCATGGGAAAAACGGTAGAAGGTGGCCCCATCGTCCATGCTGGCGGCCAGGAACTGCCCGCCGCTGGGATAGCCTGTTTTGGCGCGGTCCGTGTTCTGGGTGCCCAGCACGGTGAAGGCGGCGATGATGGCGTCCTTGCCGTAACCGGCCCTGTCCTCATAGTCCACCACGGCGCTGCCGGAAGCGATGCTCCAGTCCCGCCGCCAGGGACGGATGGCATCGTCCTTCTCCTCCCAGTGGAGCAGGTCGGCGCTGACCGCGTGGCCCCAGCAGATATTGACGCTGCCGTGGGGAGTCCCCAGGGGATTGTGCTGGTAGAACATGTGGAAGACGCCGTCCTTGTACACCAGCCCATTGGGATCGTTGAGCCAGCCCCGCCTGCTGGAGAAATGATAGGCTGGGCGCAGGGGCTCTTTGTACAGGTTCGCATAGAGCGGGTTCTCTTTGGTGGCGGCTTCTCCGCTGACGATGCGGTCAAGGCATTTTCGGGTGACGCCCTTGGGGTCGGGGAGCAGGATCGTCAGCTCCTTTCCCTTATGTTGGCTGACATCCACGAAGAAATACGCCCCGCCCTGGTCCGTGAGGGCCAGGAGGGGGCTCAGGACCAGCTCGCCGCCCGCCCAGATCTGCATCTCATTCCGCTCCCCGCCGGGGATGACGGGGATGTGCAGATAATCGTGTTCGCATAGGATTTTTCTCTGAATCATGATATGTACTCCTTTTTTATGTTCAGCTTGCAGCCCATTGGAAAATCTGGGCCGGGCAGGCCGCGGATATCCTGTGCGCCAGCGTGGGCCTTTCCGGACTACCGGGCTTGGTGTGTGCTCGCGTGAAAGATGCCCGGGGCGTTGCGTCAGTTCTTCCGCGGGGCATTCGCGCTGGCAATCTTCTTCAGGGTGGAATTTGTCCCTAAGAGCATGAACACATCGTCCTTTTTGGTGGGCTGGTCCGCGGGAGGGTTCACCAGAAGCGTCCCGCCCCGCTTGATGGCGATGGCGTTCACGCCGTATTTCTCCCGGAGCTTCAGCGTCCGCAGGTCCTTGCCGATCCAGTCGGTGGGGGTGATGATCTCGCCGATGGAGTATTCCGAGGACAGCTCTATGGTGTCGAACATATTGCTGAACGCCAGGTCGTTCGCCAGCTGGACGCCGATTTCCTTTTCCGGATAGACGATCTTGTCAGCGCCTATCTTGGTGAGGATCTTGCCCTGCTTCTCGTCGTAGGCCTTGGCGATGACCTGGCCTATGCCCTGCTCCTTGGCCCAGATGGTGGCCAGCACCGAGGCGTCCAGGCTGTGGCCGATGGAAATCACCGCGCCGTCGAAGTTCCTGCCGCCCAGCTCCTCTAAGGCCTCATCGTTGGCCACGTCCAGGCACATGGCCAAAGTGACATAATCGGCGATGAGCCGGACGCGCTGCTCGTTGCGGTCAATGGCCAGGACCTTGCAGCCGTTGGCCTCCAGCTGCAGGGCGATGCTGCTGCCGAAACGGCCCAGGCCGATGACGATATATTCTTTTTGGGATTGCTTTTTCATAGATGTTCTCCTTTGCTTTCGTCCCTTGGTATATTATACCTACTTTATGCAGAAATTCAACTCCCTTTTCGGAACCAAAACGCAGATTCCTTGGGATTTTCACGCAAAATGCGCATGAAGGCACCTCTCGGCGGCACCGAGTGGACAGTAGCGCTTCCTTACCTCCCCACCGCTACCGATGGACTGATTTATAATATTCCCAGAACGAAACTGCAAAGGATACGAACATGACCAGATAGATACAGAACATAACGCAGAAGAACACCAGCAATCCCCGGCTGAAAGCCGTATCGAACGAATACTGCTGATAAATCTGCGGTATGATGGTCAGAAAGAACAGGGCTATAAGAGGCGCCACGCGCCCTTTGAAGACCCGCTTCATCATATCCAGCCGGGAAGCATCGTCACAGAAGATCTCCTCGTCCCTCCCGTCCATTTCCCGGGCTGCCTTGCGGAAATAGCTGTACCCCATGAAGTTCTGCAGGAATTCCCATCCGCAGTCCTGGAACATCTGGACATATTCGCTTTTTTGAATAATGGCGTCAGGATTGTAGTCTAATTGGTAGATTACATCCTCGGCCTCACATTTTTCAAAATGATACAGGCATAGACCGTTCACCTTCACGAATCTCCAGCCTTTCCTATGCTGCTCCCTTAAATACCTCTCCTCTTTCTTCCACTGAGGAATGGGGAAAAATTTCATTTCAGTCTTTTTGCCTTTCATGTCATCTCGCCTCCAGCATGTTTTGATACAGACGTTCGATCCGCCTCATCTCCAGATCCAGCACCTGCGTGCCCAGCTCCGTGATGCGATAGAGCTTGCGGTTCTCCTCTTCCCTGACAAAACGGATCAATCCGTCCTTTTCCATCTTGCACAGGCTGCCGTATAATGTCCCGGGGCTGATCTTAATTTCGCCCTTCGTCAGCTTCTCCGTGTTCTTCACGATACTGTATCCGTGGGCCTCTTCCCTTAGGCAGAGCAGGATATAGAAACCTGTCTCGGTCATGGGCACATATACTTTCCGGATATGGCTGTCCACTCTGTCCACCTCCACTTAGCACTGCAATGCATCGCGCTTCGATATATGATAGTATAGCACTGCGATATACTGTTGTCAAGCGATTTATCTATCCGATGATGACCTTGCTGTCCGCATAGGAGATATTGTCCGACGGGGTGCGGCTGTTGAACACCAGCGCCAGGGTGATGGGGCCGATTCTGCCCAGGTACATGGTGAGGGCCACGATCAGCTTCCCGGCGGGGTACAGCGCCCCGGTGAGCCCCCTGGACAGCCCCACCGTGGCGATGGCGGAGGTCATTTCGTACAAGGTGTCCAGGAAATCGCTGCGCTGCACGGCCAGAAGGGCCACGGTCAGCGCCATCAGCACCGAGAAGCTGAAGGTGACGATGGCCACGCACCGGCGGATGGCTTCGTCCGCGATCTTCCGGTTCATGACGGTGACGTCCTTTTTCCCCTTGATATTGGCCAGCATGGAGGCGATGAGCATGACGATGGTCACGGTCTTCACGCCCCCCGCCGTGCCCGCAGGGGAGCCGCCGATGAACATGAGCACCAGGTAGGCCAGGCAGGAGGCCGGCCGGAAGGACTCCTGGGGTATGGTGGCGAAGCCGGCGGTGCGCAGGGTCACGGACTGGAACAGCGCCGCCAGTGCCTTTCCGGGCCAGCCCAAGGGCCCCAGGGTGGCAGGATTGTCATATTCGAAGAGCAGGGTCAATGCCGCGCCTGCCAGGATCAGCGCCAGGGTGGCGGTCAGCACGATCTTCGCCTGCAGGTTCATCTTGCGGCCGTAGCGCCCGCCGCTTCTGCGGGGCCGCAGCACCCTGGCCACCTCCCAGTACACCGGAAAGCCCAGCCCGCTGACGATGATTAGGAACACCGTGGTGAGGTTCATGATGACATTATCCCTGTAGCCGCAGAAGCTGTTGCCTCCCAGCAGGTCTATCCCCGCGTTGCAGAAAGCGGATACCGCGTGGAAGACGCTGTACCAGATGCCCCTGTAGCCGTACTCCGGGATGAAGACAAATGCGTAGCCGACAGCCCCCAGGCCCTCCAGGCACAGGGTCACTTTCAGGATGCGCATGGTCAGCCGCACCAGCCCGGAGAGGGTGTCCAGGTTGTAGGCGCTCTGGATCAGCATCCTGTCCGACAGGGTGATCCGGCGGCCGAACAGCCACAGGACCATGGTGGTGAAGGTCACGATGCCCAAGCCCCCGCACTGGATCAGCAGCAGGAGCACCACCTGCCCGAAGGCGGAGAAGGTCTGGCCGATGTTGACGGTGGACAGGCCCGTGACGCAGATGCTGGAGGTGGACACGAAGAGGGCGTCCAGGAAGCCTATGGACTGGCCGGGCCTGGCGCTGATCGGGAGCGTCAGGAGCAGCGCCCCCAACAGCGCGCCGACGAGGAAGCCCAGCATGATGATTCCGGTGGTGGTTTTTCGTTTTTTCATATCATTTTCAAACGCAGAAACGTTTTCTTTCTCTCTTTCCTCATTATTATGCTGCCTGCCTTATGGCAGAAAATTCGTCCTGCTTAGTATACTACGAAAATCCAGAACTGTCAAAAACTGCCTTGAACGAAAAAGATGCCGGAAAAGGCGCCCTGCAGATAGGGATTGCAGGGAAGAGGATAATGCTTTAAAATGAAATAAATTGGAACGCAGGAGGAGCGGGTAAGATGAGAAGACCGAAAATGATTCTGTTCGATTATGGCCAGACGCTGGCGGACGAAGGGCGGTTCAACGGGATAAAGGGCACGGAGGCCGTGCTGCGGCATGCCACGAGGAACAGGCATGGATTCACCGCGGCCCAGGTGCAGGCTGCCGCGGACGAAATCAACGCCGAGCTGGGCCGGTTCGACCCTGCCAGGCGGCATCTGTTCCAGGTGGAGGCGCCAAACCATATGTTCACGGCATATCTCTACGAGTCCATGGGCATCGAGCTGCCACTGACGGCCAGGGAGACCGACAGGATTTTCTGGGACGCCGCGGCCCCGGGGACGCCCACGGACGGCATCGAGGAATTCCTGGCTTTCCTGGGGGAACAGGGCATCCGGACCGGGGTCATCAGCAACATCGCCTTTGGCGGCGAGACGGTAAGTGAGAGGATAAGGGCCCTGTTGCCGGGACATACATTTGAATTTATCATCGCCAGCAGCGAGTACATGTTCCGCAAGCCCAACAGGCGGATCTTCCACCTGGCGCTGGAGAAGGCGGGGCTTGGGCCGGAGGACGCGTGGTACATCGGGGACAATTACGAATGCGATGTAGTCGGGGCCAGGGAGGCGGGGCTCTTCCCTGTCTGGTACATAGGCGCGGCCCAGGGGCCTGTCCGGGAGGACGGCCATGTGCTGACCGTTTCCCATTGGAGCCAGCTCATGAGGATACTGACGGAAATATGCACATGAATCGGCTCATCGTTTTCATTTGACCAGAAGAAGACTTTGTAACTTCCAATCGTATGAAGGAAGCTGGCATCTTGCGGTATCGAAGCCATCCTCCGTAGGCCGTTCGAAATGGACTTCAACCTTTTGGATCCCCTCTTCTTCAAAAACCTGTGTGTGCACGATTTCAGTACCGTCTGCCAACGTGATATAGGGATAAACCATGGATACCCTTCTTTCGGAAAACAGATGGCGGGTTTCGCCGGATGACATCATTATAGCAGATTATTCTGCAGAAGTCATCGCTTTTTCCTGTTTCATCCGGATGAGGATATCTTCCGCCAGCTCCTCCGGGGCGGCACCAGGGCTGCGGCGCAGGGCGCATTCCAGAAGCTCGATTATCTTCGGAAAAAGGCAGGGCCGGATGCCGCCTGCCAGGACGATTTTCGCCGTCTCGGTCAGCAGGCCGTAGGAGATCTTTTCGGGCACGATGCCCTCTATCAGCGCGGGATACCGGACTTTCAGATTGTCCACCAGGTCCTTGGTCAGGTCCGGATAGAGGATTTCGTGGTAGCTGTTCCGTATGGTCTCCTCCAGCCTGCCCAGCATGTAGTCCAGCGCCCCGGCATCTGCGGAATCCAGCACCTCGGAATACAGGATATTGTGGAAGGAGAGCACCGCGAACTCCATTTCCCCCAGGAAGGAGAGATCCCGGACGCGGACGATGGGCGTCCAGATTCCCTCTCCGGCCAGCCGTACCTTCATATGCCTGATCTGCTCCACAAAGGAGCCTCCCTCCGCTTGGGAGGCCTCGCCCATGAATGCGGGCACCAGGCCGACCCCGAATGCCAGCTCCAGAGGCTCCAGGCTCCCCCGCAGGCAGCTTCCCATTTCCGCCTGCACCTGCCCGGTCTGGGCAGATGCGCCGGCCGCCTTGTCCGGCCAGCCCGCATCTGCGCCGCGCTGTGCGTTCAGGCCCAGCAGCCAGTCCGTGCTGACCTCCAGCAGGCGGGCCAGGTCGGAGAGCATGGAGATGTCAGGGAGGCTTATGCACCGCTCCCATTTGCTCACGGCCTGGGGCGTTATCCCCAGCCGCCCGGCCAGCTCCTCCTGGGTCATGTTCCTGTCCTGGCGGCAGCCCCCCAGGCGCAGGCCTATCTGCATCAGTTCGTTGGTCTTGTTCGTCATTTCCGGTCTCCTCGCTTTCTGTTCGCCATGTCGCGTCCGTCCCGTGTGGGGACAGCTCCACTATAGCAGAAAAAGGGAGCTGTGTAAAACAACAGGCTGTTCATCCGGCCCTAAACAAAGCGATGGGCCTGCCATGGAACATGCACCATGGAAAAAGCGGAGCAAAACCACAAGAAAACATTGCTTATAGCTGTCAGTTGTGATAAAATACAGCTATGTATACAAAGGAAGTAGTGCGTTTTGACGGAACGCACTTCCTTTTTCCCACTTTTCATCAAAGGAGAATGCAGCGTAGAAAGGAAGTTGGTGCGACTATGAGGATTTATGCAGCAAAGGACTACAAGGACATGAGCCGCAAGGCGGCGAACCTGATTTCCGCTCAGGTCATCATGAAGCCGGACGCGGTGCTGGGGCTGGCCACGGGATCCACCCCGGTGGGCGCTTACGAGCAGCTCAGGGAGTGGCATGACAAGGGGGATCTGGACTTCTCCGCCATCCACAGCGTGAACCTGGACGAATACAAGGGGCTGTCCGGCGAGCACGACCAGAGCTATCGGTATTTCATGAACCATAACCTGTTCGACCATGTGAACATCGCGAAGGAGAATACCAATGTGCCCAACGGCCTGGCACAGGACGCGGAGGCGGAGTGCAGGCGCTACGACGGCGTGATCAGGGAGCTGGGCGGCATCGATTTGCAGCTGCTTGGCATAGGCGGCAACGGGCACATCGGCTTCAACGAGCCCTGCGACGTGTTCGAGAAGGGGACCCATGTGGTGACGCTGACAGAGGACACCCGCCGCAGCAATGCCAGGTTCTTCAGCTCCATCGACGAGGTGCCCACCCACGCGCTGACCATGGGCATCGGCGGCATCATGTCCGCGAGGAAGGTGCTGTTATTGGCATCCGGCGCGGCCAAGGCCCAGGCGCTGTACGATTCCTGCTTCGGCCCTGTGACGCCGGGCGTGCCCGCTTCCATCCTGCAGCTCCATGGAGACGTGGTCATCGTCGCGGACGAGGCGGCTCTGGCCCTGATTCGCGAGAAGACCGGCTGGGAGGGGAAAGTCTATGATTGTTAAGAACGGACTGGTCTTCCAGGAGGACAAGACCTTTGCGAAGAAGGATCTGTATATAGAAGATGGAAAGATAGTAGAGAGCCTGGAAGAGGTGAAGGACAGGACAGAGGTGGATGCGGAGGGACTTTACGTGCTGCCCGGCCTGGTGGACGTCCACAGCCACGGCGCGGTGGGCTGCGACTTCTCCGACGGCGACATGGAGGGCCTGAAAAAGATTCTGGCTTACGAATATTCCTGCGGCGTCACCTCCTACTGCCCCACCTCCATGACCATCGATACAGAGGAGCTGCGCAGGATCTTCAAGGCCATGGGGGACTTTGAGGAAAGCTTAGGCATGTCCCATGTGGCGGGCATCAACATGGAGGGACCCTTCCTGGACGTGAACAAGAAGGGGGCCCATCTGGCGGAGTTTATCCTGGCCCCGGACGTGGACTTCTTCCGGGAGTGCAATAGAGCCTGCGGCAACAAGATTCGCCTGGTGACCCTGGCGCCCAATGTGGAGGGAGCCATGGAATTCATTAAAGAGCTTCACGATGAAGTGTCGATATCCCTGGGGCACACCGGGGCGGACTACGAGACATCGAAGGCGGCCCTGGAGGCAGGGGCCAACCATGTGACCCATCTGTGCAATGCCATGCTGCCTTTGGAGCACAGGAAGCCGGGCCTGATCGGGGCGGCCTCCGAGGACGAGGACTGCTACGCTGAACTGATCAGCGACGGCATCCATATCCACGAGAGCATGGTCCGCGCGGTGTTCAGGATGTTCCCGGGCAGGGTGGTGCTAATCAGCGATTCCATGCGGGCCACGGGCATGGCGGACGGCACTTACGACCTAGGCGGGCAGCAGGTGACCGTGAACGGCAAGCTGGCCACATTGGCAAGCGGCACCATCGCCGGTTCCGCCACCAATCTCTACGACTGTATGCGCACGGCTGTGTCCTTCGGCATCCCCAAGGAGGAGGCCATCGCCGCAGCCACCATGAACCCGGCCAAGAGCATCGGCGTGTACGATGAGATTGGCTCCCTCGCCCCCGGCAAGCGGGCGGACGTGGTGCTGGCGGATCAGGATCTGAAGCTGGTGAAGGTGCTGTAGGCGGCCGGGGAGAAGCAGACCATATATGACGGAATGATAAAGACCACTCGCTTTTTCGACACAGGGAAGCGGGTGGTTTTTCAGGTAAGGGAAAGAGGCGCAGATGGGGCGATGCTGGTACAGGCAGTTAGCCGAAACAGGCAGAAACTGTCATGACAGCCTTCCCCGATTCGTATATACTTCTAAGCAGACAGAAAGGAAGGCAGGGGCGTATAGATGGAAATGATGGAATGCATGCAGAGGGCCATCGACTTTATGGAAGACAACCTGTGCGACAAGCTGAGCATGGAAGCGATAGCAGGACAGGCGTATATGTCGGCTTTCCATTTCCAGCGCCTTTTCTCGGCAGTCTGCGGTGTCTCTGTGGGCGAATACATGCGCAGCCGCCGTCTGGCGCTGGCCGGGAGGGAGATAGCGCATTCAAACGCAAGAATCATCGACATAGCGTTAAAGTACGGCTATGAGTCGCCGGAAAGCTTCTCCCGAGCATTCACCCGTTTCCATGGCATGTCCCCGATGGCGGCGCGCAGCCGGAAGGGAGGGCTCCGGGCTTTTCCCCATATATCTGTCAAATCTATGATAGGAGGCGGCCAAATGATACAGGGCTTGAAGGAAAGAGGCTATACGGTGAAGGAAAACGGCCCCATTTACTACACGAAGGACATGGACAGGACCGCAAAATGGTTCGAGGACGTGCTGGGGTGGTATGGGGGGATCGACCAGAGGAACGAGGACGGCCAGGGGACATATGGGTGCCTGCTGCCCATGCCCGTAGAGATATTCAGCATGACACTCCAGCCGTTCAACGGAATCCATATGTTTTACGGCGAACCCACCGGGCAGACCGTGGCCTTCATGCGCGTGGACAACATCGAGAATCTCCATGCTTTTGTGAAGAAGAGCGGATGGACCCAGATCGGCGCGATTAGGGAGCAGCACTGGGGCGGGAAGGAATGCGACGTCACCACGATCGACGGGGGCGTGATCAGGTTCTTCGAGCTGGACGAGCGCCACGGAGGGTGACCCTGCCCCGTGGGGCGGGAGCCGAAGGGGAGAACGGAAACCGGAAAATCGGAAATTTAGACGGTTGCATTTTGTAAAATCCTGTGATATACTACAGACTCAAGTGAATAAGGACATGACAGGTGCCGGAGGGCGGAGGAATCCGCCCGGTCCGGTGAAAAGGGAAGCAGGTG
>CAMTBF010000082.1 GCA_947068385.1 uncultured Lachnospiraceae bacterium | reverse complement strand
GCTTGCCTCGTACTGCGCCATCTTTTCCTGTACCGCTCCCAGGTACTGGGATGTAAGCAGCTCATAAGAGTACATCAGTTCCTGTCGGCCCAACTTATTGATATGATTGTACATATACATGCCCAGAACGGCAATCGGCAGAACGCCCGCCAGGATGAAAAACAATTCCAGTTTATAGAAAACCGTTCCGTACCGCTTCCCGCCCATACATTCCGCCTCCTTTGTGCACTGCATCATCAATCAGTATACACATAAATGAAACCATGGTAAATAAAGAAAACATTAAATCGGATATGGACTTTTTGTAACAGCAGGGAGCCATCAGGCACAGGAACAGCCCGCAGAACCAGAAAAAAAGACAGCCATGTCAGCGAAAAACGTTGACTGGCTGTCTTTTCAGGAATATCATGCTGTCCGGATCCGGCTATTTCGCCGCCTTCACGGAAGTGATGTGGGGATTCACGCCCTCGTACCAGTACAGGAAGCCCTCCATGTCGATCTTGTCCCCGATGTTCAGGGCCTGCACCGCCTTGTAGACCTCGGTGCTGCTGTCGCACAGATAGGACTCCACGGTGAAGGTATATGTATTGCCGTTCAGGGAGACATTGAAGTACAGGTCGTCGCCCTCCTGGCCGGAGCCGTCCCAGTTGTAAAGGAACGCTGCGTCATTGCCGTCCGCGTCATTGCTGGCCTCCACGGTCATGCCCTTGAACGCCACGAACTTGTTCTGGTGCTTGATCAGGTCGTCGCTTCCCAGCAGGGAGGTGACATCCTCAGCGGAAGCTACATAGTTCCCCTCTCCAATCTCAAAGGTAGCGCCCTCGGCGATCTCCACCTCGCCGGACCACTCTGTCTTGTAGCCTGTGACCTTGATCTTGGTTCCGGGGGTGAGCTTCGCGTAGTCCTCCTCGGAGCAGGCCATGTTGTAGATGAAATAGCCGCCCTCCTTGTCCTGGGCGTAAATGGTGGCCTTGTCCTCCCACCAGGACTGCTTCGCCTGGACATAGGCCTCGATGACAACCTGGGACTCCAGGGCCGCGCTGTCGTACTCCGCGTAGGTCATGACGCCCTCGGACTTGGCGTCCGTGTCGCCTCCCTTGGAGCCGCAGCCCGCACAGGCAAATACCAAAACTGCCGCCAATAGTAACGATGTGATTTTTTTCATGTTATCCTCCTCTTTCGGAAGGCGCATGCCCGGCTTCCCCGGGTTTATCCGTTTCCCGGAACGTCCTTCCTGCGTATTATTGACGGAAAAAGGCTCTGTCCTTCTTCCATTCTCAATACATCGAAGATTATTATACAAGAATTTTCCAATAAATCAATAGTAAAAAGTGATAGTTATCGTGTACAAAAGCGGCAGTTTCCTGTCAATACGGTCAGATATCCAGCAGGTCGCTGTATGCCTTCAGCGCGCCGTCCGTGTCGTGGGCCAGCACCTTCTTGGCCAGGACCTTGCCCAGCTGCACGCCCTCCTGGTCGAAGCTGTTGATGTTCCAGACGAAGCCCTGGTACATGACCTTGTTCTCGAAGTGGGACAACAGCGCGCCCAGGGCCTCAGGGGTGAGCTGGTCGCCCACGATGATGCTGGAGGGGCGTCCGCCTTCAAAGTTCTTGTTGCGGTTCTCGTCGGCCTTGCCGCAGGCGAAGGCCACGATCTGGGCCGCCACGTTGGCGCAGAGCTTCTGCTGGCTGGTGCTGTCCTGGATCACCACGTCCCGCTCCATCTGGTTCTTCCGAAAGCCCACGAACTGCAGGGGGATGATGTCCGTGCCCTGGTGCAGGAGCTGGTAGAAGGAATGCTGGCCGTTGGTGCCGGGCTCGCCGAAGATGACGGGGCCTGTGGGGTAGCTCACGGGCTCGCCGAAGCGGTTCACGGATTTTCCGTTGGACTCCATGTCCAGCTGCTGCAGGTGGGCCGGGAAGCGGCTCAGGGCCTGGGAATAAGGCAGCACCGCCGTATTCTGGTAGCCCAATGCATTGCGCTCGTAGACGCCGATCAGGGCATCCAGCATGGCAGGGTTCTTCAGGATGTCCCTATTGCAGGCAAGCTTGTCTTCCTCTGCCGCGCCCTCCAGGAACCGGGCGAATACCTCCGGGCCGAAGGCCAGGGACAGGACCGCTCCTCCTACGCCGGAGGTGGAGGAGAACCGTCCGCCGATGTAGTCGTCCATGAAGAACGCCGCCAGATAGTCGTCGCTCTTGGCCAGGGGGGAGGTCTCGCTGGTGACGGCGATCATATGCCTGGAGGGATCCAGCCCCGCGTTCTTCAGGGCGTCCTTCACGAAGGACTCGTTGGTCAATGTCTCCAGGGTGGTGCCGGATTTGGATACCAGCACGAAAATGGAATGGGCCACGTCAATGGTGTTCAGCACCGCCGCCGCGTCGTCGGGATCCACGTTGCTGATGAACCGGGCCTCCATCTTGAAGGTATCGTTCACCTTGGCCCAGTTCTCCAGGGCCAGGTACATGGCCCGGGGGCCCAGGTCGCTGCCGCCGATGCCGATCTGGACTACCGTGGTGAACTTCTCGCCTGCGGCGTTGGCGATCTCGCCGCTGTGGACCTTATTTGCCAGCTCCGCGATCTTTCGCTGCTGCTCCGCGTAGAAGCCGCGCTTGTCCACGCCGTCAGCCACCACGGGCTCTCCTAACTGCCCGCGGGTCAGGTGGTGGAGCACCATGCGCTTCTCGCCGGTGTTGATCACTTCGCCGTTGTACAGGGCTTCGAACTTCTCCGCCAGCTGCATCTCCTCCGCCAGCTTCGCGAAGGCCTCCAGGGCCTTGTCGTCCACCTGCTTCGCCGCATAGTTGAATGCCAGCCCGGCCGCCATGGGAACGCTGTACTTCCTCACGCGCTCCGCGCCGCCCTCTCCTGCCATTGCCTCTTTCAGGTCTACAGGGGCCACCTTCAGCAGCTCCTGATATGCGGACGCAGTGTCCAGATTTTTCCAGGTAATCATAATCGATTTCCTCCTTTAATGAATTTATAGTAATAGCATGGACATCCGCCGGAATCTTAACCGGGGACATGGCCATGGCATATTATCGGCATGTCATTTCCTTTGTCTCGTTTTTTCAAAAATCACATAGAAGAGCATCAGCGCCCAGGCTACGGCCAGCCCGGCCAGAAGCAGTACGGCAGGCCTGGGAAGCGGCCCCAGGTCGGCTTTCTCCTTCGGGGCGGAGCCGTCCTGGCGCGACAGTTGGTCCAGATGGTAGCGCGCGTTCAGGTCCTCGTAAAGCTTCCCGTAGTACGCGTCGTCCACTGTCTGGGAGCGGCGGATGGATTTCACCGTCTCCTCAATCAGCTGGCCCGCGGCGTCCCGCAGGGAGGCGGAGCCGTTGAACACCGGCGTGACGAAGGTGTGGTCCACGTTCTCCAGCAGGAGCTTCGTGGCCTTGATCTTGACATCGTAGTGGAGGGCATTGTCCTCGCCGCTTCTGGAGAGATAGTCCTGATACGCCTGCGACTGCCTGGCCTTGGTGGTCACGGGCACGTACCCTTCCGTCTGGGCATAGGCGATCTGCACCTCGTCGGTCAGCAGATACTGGGCGAACAGCCAGGAAGCCAGCACCTCCTGAGGATCCTCCTTATTAAAGACGCACACCGAGGGGCCCTGGGATATCATCTGGGGATTCGCCGGGTCGAACTGGGGGATGGGCAGGACCTCCGTCTCGAATTCCACCAGCTTGTCGGGGCTGATGTCTATCAGGGGGGCGTCGCATCCCATCCAGGTGGCGCCCGCGGTGGAGTCGATGGCGAAGATGCACTGTCCCGCGTTCAGGAAGTTGGCCGGGTAGCTGGAAACCTTGAAGGTGGAGAAGGCCCCTGTCCGGGTGTGCTCCGCTATGGTCTCCAGCAGCTCTCTGGTGGCATCGGAGAAAAGCAGGATCTCCCCCTCCTCGGTGGAGTATCCTATGCCCTTCTGCCGGATCTGCTGTATCATCATGTTGTCCGTGGACTTATAGATGAAGGGGATCAGCACCTTCTGGCCGTTCACCAGGTAGTTGCCCTCCCCGTCCATGGCCATGGCGGCCTCGGACACCTCCCAGACGAAATCCCATGTCAGGGCATCCGGCAGCTGAAAGCCCAGCTTTTCCACATAGGTCTTGTTGATATAGCAGCTTTCAGTAGAGCGCATGTAGGGGATGGCGTAATAATGGCCGCCGAACGCGCACTCCTCCAGGTACTGGGGTATGATCTCGTCCTTCCCGGGGGAGTCGTACTTCACTTCGCTGCCGCCCAGGCCGTACCTTTCGTCACCGAACAGCTCCTCCAGCGGGACGACCTGGTTGACGCCGGTGAGGTAGGTGGCGATATGGTCCGGATAGGTGATGCACACATTGGGCGTGGTATGGGTGGCGATGTTCGTTATCACATCGTTATAGATTTTCCCGTAATCCGTATACAGGCGCAGGTTCACATGGATGTTCGGGTACAGCTTCTCGAAATCCGCGATGGCCTGTTCGTAGATGGCGGTCTGGGTCTTGTTGGTGTCGTTCTTGGCCCAGAAGGTGATTTCATGCTCTGCCGCCATGTCGAAGCTCTCCGGCATGACGAAAGCGTCCAGCCCCCTGGAGCCGTGGCAGCCGGTGAGCAGGAGCATGCAGCCCACGAGGGCCGCCAGCCGCCGTCCTACTACGTTCCGCTTCCTAGTCTCCTGATTTCTCATCCCTTGGTCCCTCCCCTTGACACGCCCGCCATGATCTTCTTGTGGAAAATCAGGAACAGCCCGATCAATGGCAGGGAGATCACCACCACCGCCGCCATCATGGCCGGGATGTTCTCCCGGCCGAAGCCGTTCTCCCGGATCTCCTGGATGCCGTTGGACACCAGGAAGTAGTTCTCGTCATCCGTGATCAGCCTGGGCCACACATAGGAATTCCAGCACTCGATCACCTTCAGGATCGTCACGGTGATTAGCGTGGGCCTGGATATGGGCACCAGGACCTTCAGCAGGTACTTCATGTCCGAGGTGCCGTCCACCTTGGCCGCCTTGTACAGGCTGTCCGGCACCTGCTCGAAATTCTCCTTCAGCAGATAGATGTAGAAGACCGAGGTGACGGAAGGTAGTATCAGCCCCTGAAAGGTATTGCGCATGTCCAGATTGGTGATGGTCACGAAATTGGTGATGATCACCAGCTCGCCCGGAATCATCATCAAAGACAGGAACAGGACGAAAGCCGCATTCCTTCCCTTGAAGTCCAGCCTGGAAAAGGCAAAGGCCGCCAGGGTGATCACCACGATCATGATGGCCGTGGTCAGCAGGGTGAAAATGATGGTGTTCACGAAATACCGTGCAAGCGGAACCGCCGTAAAGGCATCCACGTAATTTTGCAGCGTGGGCGACAGGGTGAAAAATTTCGGGATGTATTCCGAATTGTACGCGCCGTAGCTCTTCACGGATGTCAGTATCATCCAGTAAAAGGGGAACAGCACGATGGCCGCCCATAGGATCAGGAAGAAATATGTAACGGCCCTGGCCGCCGTGCTGCGCCTTTCAGCTGTCTGTTCTATCTTGGCGTATCTTGCTTCTCCCGGATGCGCTTCTTTCATGGGATGCTCCTCCTCTCCTCCGAAAAGGGATCAATAATGCACGTTCTTCCTGCTGATCAGCAGGTTGATGCAGGTAATGGTGAGGACGATGGCGAACAGGATGATGGCCGCCGCGGAGGCGTAGGACGGATAGCCGCCGCTGTCCCCGTACAGCATGTCGTAGACATAGCCTACGATGGTGTTCATCCCCGCCGCGTTCAGGTTCGTGCCGAACAATGCCACGGCATCGCTGTACGCCTTGAAGGCCCCGATGAAGCCCGTGATGACCAGGTAGAACAGCATGGGCGAGATCATCGGCAGCGTGATGCGCATGAAGGTGCGGAATTTCGATGTGCCGTCCACTCTGGCGGCTTTGTAATAGTCCTGGTTCACGGAAGCCAGGGCGCTGGTGAGGATCAGAATCTTGAAGGGCATGACCACCCATATGGTATATAGGCACAGCACGAACATCTTCGCCCAGTAGGGGCCGTCGATGAAGTCCACGGACTCCCCGCCGAACCACTGGATGAGCAGGTTCACCAGGCCGTCGGAATAGGCGGTCTTCTTGAACAGGATCATGAACACCAGGCCCACTGCCAGGGTGTTGGTCACATAGGGCAGGAAGTAGACGGTCTGCAGGAGGTTCCGCAGGGGCTTTATGGAATTCAGCCCTACGGAAATCAGCAGGGCGATTCCCGTGGACAGGGGCACCGTGATGACCACCAGCAGGAAGGTATTCTTCAGGGCCTGCAGGAAATAGGGGTCGTGGAGGACATAGGAATAGTTGTAGGTTCCCGTGCCGAAATAGGTCTGGGACGCGGAATTATAGCCCTCCTCAAAGGAATAGACGAATACGTCTATCAGTGGGTATACCATAAAAAAGCCGAGAAAAAGGATTGCCGGCAGGAGGTACAGCCAGCCCTTTATATTGTTGAAACGGGATTTCCATTTAATCATGTCCGCACCCTCATCAGCTATTTTGTGTTAAAATGCAGTCGTTCTTCCGTCCTTTTATCAAAGAGGAACACCTTGCTCGGCTTCAGGTCAAAGCTGACCTGGCTGGCGTCCACAGATACCTCCGCCAGATTCTCAGAGCCTATGATGGCCCGGATCATAGGCGACATGGCGGCCTTGTTGGAGGCCACTACGCTGATATCCCGCCCCATGACCTCTACACTGCTGAGCTGGCACCGAAAGGCTCCGCTTTTGCGCAACAGGAAGCCCTCGGGCCGGATGCCTGCGAGGACGGGGCCGTCCGGCGCTCCCTTAACCGGCAGGACGGCATCTTCGCCAAGGACGAGCTGACCGTCCTTCACCTGTCCCTGGAAAATATTGACGGGCGGCGTCCCAAGGAATTTCGCCACGAACAGGTTCGCCGGATTGTCGTAGACCTCCTGGGGCCTGCCGATCTGCTGCACCATGCCGTCCTTCATGACTACAATCATGTCGGATATGCTCATGGCCTCCTCCTGGTCGTGGGTGACGAAGATGGTGGTGATTCCGGTCTCTTTCTGGATCCGCTTGATCTCTTCCCGGGTCTGGAGCCGCAGGCGGGCGTCCAGGTTGGAGAGGGGTTCGTCCAGGAGGAGCACTTTGGGGCGCTTCACCAGGGCCCGGGCGATTGCCACACGCTGCTGCTGGCCGCCGGAGAGCTCTCCGGGCTTGCGCTCCATGAGCTCGTCAATCTGTACCAGCTTCGCGGCTTCTGTAGCTTTTTCCAGCATTTCTTCCTTGGAGAGCTTGTCCTTGCCTTTCAGGTTCTCCAGGGGAAAGAGGATGTTCTGCCTGACGGTCAGGTGAGGGTACAGGGCGTAGTTCTGGAACACCAGCCCGATGCCCCTGTGCTCCGGCGGCAGGTTGGTGACATCGTCCTCCCCGAAGAAGACCTGGCCCTCCGTGGGCTTCTCCAGGCCGCTGATCAAGTTCAATGTGGTGCTCTTGCCGCAGCCGGAGGGGCCAAGCAGTCCTATCAGCTTGCCGTCCGGAATCTCAAAGTCGAAGTTGCTGACGGCGACCACGTCCGTCTTGTTCTTTTTGTCCCGGCTGGGGAACTTTTTCGTCAGATTCCGCAATACTACTTTCATGGGTATCTCCTTGTCCTGCATGGAATGTTCTCGTTTCGTTCATCCTGGCAAAATCTCTGCCTTGGATGCCAGACTAAATATTCATACGAGTTTTTTTAATTGACCTATCAAAACAGGCAATTCTTCAAAGACAACCTATATATCTTCTGAACACGCTGTTGATCCGAATACTTCATGCCACAAGCAGCCTCTCTTTCATGATGGTATGATAAAAATCGCTGTCCCTATTGATTTCATTAATTTCAAAGACATCCACTTCCTTTTTCAGTACCTCGCGCAGTTCTTCTGCAAGCGCAAAAATCATAGTAAGCTTAAAATTCGCACCACCAAATACGAGAAAATCTAAATCACTGTCTTTATCAGCATCTCCTCTTGCATAAGATCCGAATAGGTACATCTCTTCCACACCATACTTTTCTACGATCGGTTTTACTAGGCTCACAATATCATTTAGTGTAAATACATTGTCGTTCATATTGTAGCTTCCTTTCTACAACGGCTTCATTGACAAATCCTTTACCACCTCGCTCGCGATGATCAGCCCTGCCACGGAGGGCACAAAGGCAACGCTTCCGGGGATGCTGCGCCGTCTTGCGTCCCGGTTCGGGGCATCTGCCGGGCTTTCGCCGTCTCTCAAAGCTTCCACCGCGTTTCCATCGGGGCTGATGGGAACCTCCTCCGAGTACACCACTTTCAGGCTCTCCACGCCCCGCTTCTTCAGCTCCCGGCGCATGACCTTGGCCAGGGGGCAGACCTTCGTCTCATAGATATCCGCCACGCGGAACGCGGTGGCGTCCAGCTTGTTCCCGGCTCCCATGCTGCTGATGATGGGGACGCCGGTTTCCTTTGCGCGCATGACCAGCGCCAGCTTGGCGGTGACGGTGTCCACCGCGTCTACTACATAGTCGTATTCCTCGAAGGGAAAGGATGCGGTATTTTCCGGCAGGAAGAAGCATTGATGTATCCGAACCTCTGCCTCCGGGTTGATGTCCAGGATGCGCTCTTGCATCACGTCCACCTTGCAGCGTCCAATGGTGCTCGTGGTAGCGATTATCTGCCTGTTCAGGTTCGTCAGGCTCACCATGTCGTCATCCACCAGGTCAAATGCCCCGATGCCGCTGCGGGCAAGGGCCTCGCATACATGCCCGCCCACGCCGCCTATGCCGAACACGGCCACCCTCGACCTGCGCAGCCGTTCCATCGCCGCTTCTCCCAGCAGAAGTTGGGTCCTTGCAAACTGTCCCGTCATCTCTATCCCGTCCCTGTTTTTTAATGAATGCTCTTCTTCATTTTTATTCTATTCTGCACCAGTTTCTTCCAAAATGCAATGCCCAATGTAATAAAATCCATGGCATTCATCTAACAAAACCGGTACGATTTTCCCAATCAAGGAAGCGTCCCCGGGCAAATGGACGATGGTATTGTTGGACAGCCTGCCGGTGACCAAGGAGGCGTCGTTCTCGTTGACCTCCTCAATCAGCGCCTCCATGACCTGCCCCTGGTATTTCGCCACCTGCTCCCTGGCAGTCTCCTGCACCAGCTTTAAGAGCCTGTCGAAGCCTTCCTTCACCTGCTCCGGGGGCACCTGGTTCTCCATGGCCGCCGCGGGGGTGCCTGTGCGTTTGGAATAGATGAAGGTAAAGGCATTGTCGTATTTTACCCTGCGCACCACGTCAAGGGTCTCCTCCAGATCCTCCGGCGTCTCCCCCGGGAAGCCCACGATGATGTCCGTGGTGATGGCGATATCCGGTATCTCCCTGCGGATGCGCTCCGCCAGCTCCAGGTACTGCTCCTTGGTATAGCGCCTGTTCATCTGCTGCAGGATGCGGGTGGAGCCGGACTGCAGGGGCAGATGGAGGTGGCGGCAGATTTTCTTGGACTGCTTCATGACCTCTATCAGCTCCTCCGACAGGTCCTTGGGGTGGGAGGTCATGAAGCGGATGCGCCGCAGGCCCTCTATCTTCTCCACCTCCCGCAAAAGCTGGGCGAAGGTGACGGGCTCCTCCAGGTTCTTTCCGTAGGAATTCACGTTCTGGCCCAGGAGCATCACCTCCACCACCCCGTCCGCCACCAGGCGCTCTATCTCCCGGATGATCTCCTTAGGTTCCCGGCTCCGCTCCCGGCCCCTCACGTAGGGGACTATGCAGTAGCTGCAGAAATTGTTGCAGCCGAACATGATGTTGATGCCGGACTTGAAGGGGTATTTGCGCTCTACCGGCAAATCCTCTACGATTTTATCCGTATCCTCCCAGATGTCGATCAGCATGCCTTCCGTTTCAAAGGAGGCGCAGAGCAGCTCGGCAAACTTGTAGATATTGTGGGTGCCGAAGATCAGGTCTATGAAAGGATAGCTTTTCTTCAGTTTTTCGATTACCGTGGGTTCCTGCATCATGCAGCCGCAGAGAGCCACCTTCATTTGTGGATTCTGCTTTTTGTATCGGTTCAGTTCGCCCAGCCTGCCGTAGACCCGCTGGTTGGCGTTGTCCCGGACGGTGCAGGTGTTGTAGATAACGAAGTCCGCCTGCTCGTTTTCGGTGGGTCGAAAGCCCACGGCTTCCAGGATGCCCAGGAGCTTCTCGGAATCCCGGGCGTTCATCTGGCACCCAAATGTGAATGCACCACAGATAAGCGGCCGCCCTAGACGCTTGGATTCCGCCCGGACATATTCCCGGCATTTTGCCATGAAATAATACTGTCTTTCTGGCTCATGCTCCGGGGGCGGTTGCGTCAAGTCGATTTTATCTAAATCTATTTCGTTCATCTAAATCCTTTCCCCGGTTTCCCGGTTGATAAATGTTATCTCCACATCATAGCCCATGACATCCGCCAATTTACGGATTTCATTTTCGCAAAAATTATTCCGCCCGAATTTGTTATTTAGGTTTTGCCGGGTCGTTTCCGCCCTTTCTGCCAATTC
>CAMTBF010000081.1 GCA_947068385.1 uncultured Lachnospiraceae bacterium | reverse complement strand
TCCCCCAGGGCCGGGTCACCGACCACCGCATCGGCCTGACCATCTACAAGCTGGATAAGGTCATGAACGGGGACATCCAGGAAATCCTGGACGCCTGCATCGCCGCCGACCAAGCGGCTAAGTTAGTGAAGATGGGAGAAAACTAGAAGCCGCTTGGTCGTGCGACCGAAGCGGCCAAGCTAGTGAAGATGGGAGAAACCTAAAAGCCGCCTGGTCGAGGGACCGAGGCGGAGAGGCCGGTGGAGACGGGAGAGAACCAGGCCGAAAATCCAACATAGATGAGACAGGAGATTGCCGATCATGTTTACGAAGGAAATGATGGAAAAAATCGAAGCGCCCTTCAGGGAGCAGCTGAAGCGCATGGGGACAAGCGGGGCCTGCGGGGCCAGAGCGGCGCAGGTGGAGCGCATGGTGGGGGAGATTCTGAGCCCCGGGGAGGCCCAGGCCCTGAAATGCCTGTATGCCTCCATGCCGGTGAGCGATGCCGTGGACTATCCGGCAGAGCTCTTCGAAGCCTTCGCCAGGCACGGGGCCTTCCTCTGGGAAAAGGGGCCCTTCGCGGGCCGTGTCCCGGAGAGGCTGTTCGCCGGATATGTGCTGCATCATCGGGTGAACAATGAGGATCTGACGGAGCACCGCGCATTCTTCTATGAGCAGCTAAAGGACCGGATAGCCGGGATGGACATGCGCCAGGCCGTGCGGGAAGCCAACTACTGGTGCGCCTCCCAGGCCACCTACAGGTCAACGGACGGACGGACGGCCAGCCCCATGAGCGTATACGACTGCGCCTATGGCCGCTGCGGGGAGGAGTCCACCTTTACCGTGTCGGTGCTGCGCAGCCTGGGAATCCCGGCCAGGCAGGTGTACGTGCCCCTGTGGTCCCACTGCGACGACAACCACGCCTGGGTGGAGGCATGGTGCGACGGGGAGTGGGTCTTCTTCGGCGCGTGCGAGCCGGAGGAGCTGCTGAACAGAGGGTGGTTCGCCGGCGCGTCCTCCAGGGCCATGCTGGTGCACTCCCGCTGGCTCCTTCCGGTGGAGGAGGGCACGGAGGGGGAGGAGGCCCCGCAGGTGCTGCCCGGCAACGACATGTGCCACGCCCTGAACCAGATCGGGCGCTATGCCCTGACCACAGAGCAGGAGGTGGCCGTATACGACAGCGCGGGGAACCCCCAGCCGGGGGCGCTGGTGCGGTTTGAGGTCATGAACATGGCGTGCTACGGGGAGATCGCGGCCGTCCGGACCGACGCGCAGGGGAGGTGCAGGCTCCGCACCGGACTGGGCAGCCTGCATGTCACCGCGTCGAAGGACGGCGCTTACGGGGAGGCCCTGGCGGACACCAGACAGGGGAGATGCTGCGAGATCGTCCTGGATGCCATGGGGCAGGAGGCTGATAAGTGGGGGGAGCTGACCTTTATCGCGCCGAAGGATTCCGCACGGAATGCCGTCACCCCCACCGATGAGGAGAAGCGCAGGGGTCGGAGGCGGCTGGAGGAGATGAACCGCCTGCGCAGGGAGAAGGAGAGCCGTTTTCTAGACCAGGCCCTGGCAGAGGAAGCCACCGCCGGGATGGAGGCGGATGCCAGGGACAGATGCATGTCCATCATGAAGAAGGCCTGCAGGAACCAGAGGGAGATCGCGGCATTCCTGGCCAGGCCTTCGGAGGGAGCCTATCCGGAGCGCTGGAAGACGGCCCTGCTGGAGAGCCTGCGGGAGAAGGACCTCCGGGACATCACGGCAGAGGTGCTGGAGGAGTGCTGCCTGGAGGCGGCAGGCTGGGAAAGCGTGTATGAGGACGGGCTCCTGGTGCCCTATATCCTGTGCCCCAGGGTGGGGAATGAGATGATCCGCCCCTTCCGGCGCTTCATCCTGGGCTGGCTGGAGCAGGAGGGCGCCCGCCGGGGCAGGGACCTGCCGGAGGAGATCCGCAGGAATCCGGTGGCGGCATGGGAGCTGGTACAGGAGAGGATCCGGTCGGATAAAAAGGAGGAGTACGGGAACCTGATCACATCCGCCCAGGGGGCCCTGGAGAGCGGCCGGGGGAGCAGGCTGACCCAGGAGGTGGTCTGCGTACAGATCCTGAGGGCCCTGGGGATACCCGCCCGGCTGGATCCGGTGGAGAGGGTGCCGGAGGCGTGGATGCCCTCGGAGGATGCCCGGGGAGCCGCGGCGGCAGGCTCCGGCAAGGCGGAGGCCCTTTCCGAAGAGAGGGGCGCATTCGTCCCCCTGGAGCGGCATGAGAGGACATGCGGGATCGTGATCCATGGCCAGGAGGGCGTGGAGTGGAACTATTTCGGCAACTGGTCCCTGGCCCGCTTTGAGGATGGGGCGTACAGGTCTCTGTGGCTGGGGGAGCAGGACAGGCCGGCGGGGCCCATTCCCGCTTTCCCGGGGAGATACAGGGCATTGACGGCCAACCGTCTGCCCAATGGCAACATTTTGGCAAAAGAGCTGTACTTCCGGTTGGAGGAGGGACAGGAGAGGGAGATCCGCCTAGAGCTGGCGGAGGCCAGGCTGGCCGATATGCTCACGGATCACGCCATCCCGGACTTTGCCATCAAGAAGGAGGACGGGGAGGCATGCCGGATCTCCGCGCTGGTGAAGGGAGAGAGCAGCAGCCTGTTCATCTGGCTGGGGGAGGACGAGGAGCCCACGGAGCATATCCTGAACGAGATATATGAGCGCAGGGAGGCCTATGCCGAGCTGCAGGGGAGGCTGTTCTTCGTGGCGATGCGCCCGGAGATTCGGAAGAACCCGGCATGCGGGCGGGTGCTGGAGGCGCTGCCCGGGATCGCATTGATGTTCGACGAGTTCGGGGCCGATATGGAGGCGCTGGCCCGCAGGTTGTACCTGGAGCCCGGCAAGCTCCCCCTGGCCGTGCTGATCGACAGGGACATGCGGGGCATCTACAGCGTGGCCGGGTACAATGTGGGCACGGGGGACATGATACTGAAGCTGATCAATATGTATGATAAGGTTGAGTAAAATAGCGCATTCAACCTCTTGATATGGGGCAGAGGAGGCTTTTGGCTGCCTGAGCGCGGGGCGCGACGCGCGGATGGGTTTAAGATGAACAAGGTAGTGGAAGAGAGGACGAGGAGGACGGAGTGGTACAGGGAGGCCCGGTTCGGCATGTTCATCCACTGGGGGCTGTACGCCATCCCGGCCAGGGGGGAATGGCTGCGCAGCACCGAGCAGCTCACCAAGGAGGAGTACGAGCCCTTCATGGACGAGTTCGCCACGGAGAACTATGATCCCAGGGAATGGGCCAGGCTGGCCAAGGAGGCCGGCATGAAGTACGCGGTGCTGACGGCCAAGCACCACGACGGCTTCTGCCTGTTCGACTCCAAGCTGACGGACTTCAAGTCCACCAACGCCCCCTGCGGGCGGGACCTGGTGCGGGAATTCCTGGACGCTTTCCGGGCGGAGGGCATCCGGGTGGGGCTGTACTATTCCGTGATCGACTGGCGGCATCCGGATTTCCCCCATTACGGGGACATGCACCATCCCATGAGGAACAGGCCGGAATGCTCCAACGAGAACCGGAATTTCGACAATTACCTGGAGTACATGTTCGGCCAGATAAAGGAGCTTCTGACGGATTACGGGAAGCTGGACGTGATGTGGTTCGATTTCTCCTACGGGAACATGAAATGCGACACCTGGAAGGCCAAGGAGCTGATCGAGATGGTGCGCTCCATCCAGCCGGACGTGATCATCGACAACCGCCTGGAGGGGAGCGGGGAGAACGCGGGCTCCATCCGCACCCTGGATCCCACGCCCTATTCCGGGGACTTCGCCTCGCCGGAGCAGATGATCCCCCCGGAGGGCATCCGGGACGAGGCCGGGAATCCCATCCCCTGGGAATCCTGCATCACCCTGAACAACAACTGGGGCTATGCCGCCCATGACCACCACTATAAATCCGCCAGGATGGTGATTCATATGCTGGTGGAGTGCGTCAGCAAGGGCGGGAACCTGCTGCTGAACGTGGGTCCCAACGCAAAGGGGGAGATTCCGGAGGAGTCCGTGGCCATCCTGCGGGAGGTGGGGGCCTGGATGCGGAAGAACGGCAGGAGCATCTACGGCTGCGGCTACGCCGGACTGCCAAAGCCGGAATGGGGGCGCTTCACCCGCAGGGGCAATGTGCTCTACGCCCATGTGATGGAGGAGCAGGCAGGGGCCATCTGCCTGGAGGACATGGCCGGGAAGATAGAGAAGCTGCGGCTGCTGTCGGACAATTCTGAGATAAAGCTGGCCAACTACTGGAACCTGAAGGAATTTAGCCAGAATGCGTTTTTCTTCTTCGATCCCCACGCCTCGGACTGCTATCCGCTGCCGGACGAGAAGGACACGGTGGTGGAGATTTACCTGAAAGAGGAATGAAGACAAGGGAATAGTATAATGAAGCCACAAAAAATGGGATTGCCGTTAGAAAGGCAATCCCGTTTTTTATCGTTATCTCTTCCCTTCCTTGGGGGCCCGCACCAGGAAGAGGCTGATCAGCAGCGCCACGATGTACAGAACGATGGTGACGTACAGCACGTTCTGGTATCCCGTGGGATTGACGCTGATGCCGTGGACTTCCATGAACTCTCCGGTGTGGTCCACGATCCAGTTGGCCATCTGGTTGCCGGTGAGGCCGGCGATGGCCCATGCGGAGAGGGTCAGCCCGTGGATGGCGCTGATGTTGCCCATGCCGTAGTGGTCGGACAGAAGGGTGGGCACATTGGAGAAGCCGCCGCCGTAGCCTGCGTTGACTACGAAGATGAGCCCCAGCACCAGGACCACAAGCGCTATGTTGCCCTCGCCGTTCTTGATGCCGCCGGTGACCATGACGATGGCCGTGAAGGCGATGGAGAGGATGAAGATCAGCTTGTAGATCGTGTTCCTGTCCTTCATCTTATCCGCCCATGCGGAGAAGCCCAGGCGGCCGCCTGCGTTGAAGATGGCGGACACGGTGGCGATGACTCCGGCAGCCCCGGCCAGGCCGATGCATTTTACGATCATCTTCTCCTGGGAGATCAGGGCCAGGCCGCAGGTGATGTTGATGTAGAACATCAGCCAGATGCCGATGTAGTTTGTGATGGGCCTGGACTTGATGACGTCCATCATGCCCTTGCCCTTTTCGGCCTTCTGGGGCTCATGCCAGGAGGCGGGCTTGTGCAGAAGCAGATGCCCGGCGAACATCATGATGAAGTACACCACGGCCAGGATCAGGAACATCTTGTAGATGCCGCCCTCGCCCAGGTTGTCCAGCATGGCCTGCATGATGGGGCTGGCGATGGCCTTCGCCGCGCCGAAGCCTGCAACGGCCAGACCTGTGGCCAGGCCCTTCCTGTCCTCGAACCAGAGCATCAGGGTCTTCACCGGGGAGAGGTATCCCGTGCCCAGGCCGATGCCCATGATGAAGCCGTAGCAGACATAGATGCCGATCAGCGCCAGGGGGCTGTGCTGATGGGTGCCGCCGTAATAGATGAAGAAGCCGGTCCCCGCCATGCCGCAGGCGAAGCAGATGGAGGCGATGAGGGAGGACTTATGGATGTCCTTTTCCACGATGTTGCCCAGGAAGGCCGCGGACATGCCCAGGAAGAAGATGGCGAAGCTGAACGCCCATTCCGTGGCCCCCTTGGAGAAGCCGATGTAGTCAGCGATTTCCTGGCTGAAAATTGACCAGCAGTAGACCGTACCGATGCTGCAATGGAGGAGCAATGCCGGGATGGCGGCATTCACCCATTTGTTCTGTTTGCTTTTCATGACATGATTTACCTCGTTTCCTTTTATGTATTTTATTCCACAAACATGAAATGTAATGTGTAGCCGCCTATTATTTTACTCGCAATTTCGCTAAAATGCAAGACCATTCTTGCGCAAAAAGCGCGCTGGAATGGGGGGGAAGGAGGGCATTGCATGTTCCGCGGCTTTGTGACATAATTAGATGAAAGCCGGGAGTGAGGCCCGGACAAAAAGCACAGGCAGAAACTCAGATGGAAGCGGCGCGTTCCGCGGCGGAAGCGCCATAAGAGAGGCGGACAGGGGAAGGAAGGGGACGGCAGTGGGAGAGAATCGGTACTTTCGGGAGGCTTTGGCGGATTTCGTCCAGGAGACGGCCTATGGCGGCGCCGTCCGCCACCTGGCCGACAGGGGATATACGGTGGCGCAGATCATGGAGCGGCTGGAGTATCCCGCGCCCTATGAAAAGGTGCGCCGGATGGTCTGGGAGCATCTGAAAGACAAGGGAGTGATACTGTGCGACGAGCCAGGCAGCGGCAGGCCCAGGGAGAGGTTCTCCTATGTGAAGGAATATGACAGAAACGGCAAGCCCACTTTCCGCCGGGTGCCTGAGAGCCGGGAGGAGCCCGGGGCGGTGAGCTGGAAGGAGGGAATCCTGGGCGCGGACGCGGTGGCCTGGGCCGGAGGCCTTCCGCCGCTCCTGGAGGGGAAGCTGGCGGAGAACGGAGCGGAGTCCTCCTACGCCTCCTGCGACTTCGGCAGGACAGCGGCGAGGGAGCCTGAGCTGTATGGGAGGATGCTGGACGCGCTTGGCGGAGAGCGGGAGTATGTGGAGGGGCTGCCCTGGGAGAGGGCGAGGGTCTACCACAGGCTGGACTCCCACATGCGGGAGATCCTGGCGCTGCTGGTTCCCGCCGGGCTGTACCAGGGGGAGCTGTTCTTCGTGAAGACGGGAGAGCGGATCAGGATCGTGGGGGGGCTTCCGTAATTTTTTTGCTGGATTCTATTGACAAAATCCAGACCTAGGATTATTATATATTTAGCAATGCTAAGTACTTGGAAAACGAACGGAGAGGGTGGTTCCCATGCAAGGGCGGTGGCGGCTTGAAGCAGAAGTATGAACAACAGATGAAGAAGGGCGTCCTGGAGATGCTGGTGCTTCGGCTCCTTTCGGAGGGGGAGAAGTACGGCTACCAGCTGATCAGCGAGCTGAGGGAGAGGAGCCAGGGAATGTTTCTGCTCAAAGAGGGCACTCTGTATCCCATCCTGTACCGCATGGAGGACGACGGCCTGGTGGTGAGCAGATGGAGCGAGCCCAAAGGCAAGGAGGTCTCCAAGAAATATTACCGGCTGGCGGAGGAGGGGCGGGACACCCTGGCGGAGCTGGAGGGCCTGTGGGAGGCGTTCTCCCGGACGGTGGACGGGATTCTGGAGATGGAATGAAATGGGAGGTAAGCGTATGGGCACGGGAGCAATGACAGGTTTCATCCTATGGCTGATCGTAGGGTGCCTTTTGGTAGCATTGGGCATCGGCGCGTTCTTTGCGAAGAAAGAGGTGGGCTTCTTCAACAACGTGAAGCCTCTGCCCATGAGGGACGTGAAGGCCTACAACCGGGCCGTGGGCAAGCTGCTCATCATCTACGGGATTGTCTTCATGGCATTGGGGCTGCCCCTGCTGGCAGGCCAGAACTCCGCTTTGCTGCTGCTCTCCATCCTGGGCGTGGTGGCGGAGACCATAGGGGCCATGGCGGTGTACATCCTGGTGATACAGAATAAATACGAGAAGAAGTAGGGCCTTCGGCGAATCTGGGAAAGGACTGATTTGGGTAAGATGACGAAGCAGCAGTATATAAAGCGCGTGGGCAGGGCCCTGGAGTGCGCTCCGGCGAAAAAGGGCGAGATCCTCCGGCAGCTGGATTCCGATATCGGGATCGCGCTGTCCGAGGGGAGGGAGCTGCCGAAGATTCTGGAGGAGATGGGGAATCCCCGGGCCCTTGCCGGGGAGTTCAACGAGAGCCTGGACGGGGAGGAGCGCAGGAGGGGAAGGCGCAGGAAGTGGGCCAGGCGGATCCTCTGCATCTTTGGGGCTTTGCTGGCGGCGCTGGCCGTGGCAGCGGGGACGGTATACTGGATGCTGCCGAAGATGAGCGCGATAGAGGACAGCAGATATTTCGATGCGGCAAAGGTGCGCTCCAGTACCGAGGAGGTCATCCGGCTTTTTGGCGAGGAGGAGTATGGGGCGCTGGAGGCCCTGGCCAGCAGGGAGATGAGGGAAGTGCTGGAGGATACGCCTTTGCCTGGAATCCGGGATTTCATCGGCGGGGACTGGGGAGAGCCGGTAAGCATGGGAAATATGTACATGGCGGAGATCCGCGAGAGAAACAGGGTCTATGCCACGGCCCAGGTGACGGTCTCCTATGAGAACGTGAACGTGACATATACTATTAGCTTCAACCGGCAGATGGAGCTGTACGGATTTTATGTCAGGTGAGCTCCGGCCGCGGCAGGAGACAGCCTGGCCGTATCAGCAAGCGGCCTGGCGGAGGAGGAAGGAGGCTTGCGCATGATCGGATATTATGCGTGTATCGTGATGGTGCCCTGTTTCTGGCTGCTGGCGCTGTTCTTTGCCATCGGCAGGGAGCGGGCGGCGGACTGGATCAGCGGCTTCCACTGGCTGTCCAAGGAGGAGAAAGCAAAATATGACAGGGCGCGGATGGCCCGGGACGAGAGGAACGCCTGTCTTTTGTGGGGGCTCATCATGCTGCTCGGGGCAGGGGCGGCGCTGTGGATCACGGGCTGGGCGGCGCTGGCAGCCTATGGAGTCTGGATGGTGCTGTTCTTCCGGGATGTGCATCTGGATTTCGACAAGGCTTTTGAAAAGTATAAGCTGCCGGAGAGGCAGGAGGAACCTGGCCGGTAGACGTAAAACGGCCGGGCCTATCGTGAAAAAGGAGGAAAGCGTATGGGATTCTGGATATTCATGGTATGCGTAAATTTATTGATGCCTTTATTGATGATTGGCTTCGGAGCGGTATTTCTGCATTGGCCACCCCATGAAATCAATGGGTTCTACGGATACCGCACAGGGAGGTCCATGAAGAGCCAGGAGGCATGGGATTTCGCCCAGGTGTATTTCGGGAAGGTCTGGCTGCGGACAGGTATCGCCATGCTGGTTCCGGCCGTCCTGGCCATGCTGCCCTGCATGGGGGAGAGCGACGGAAAGGTGGGATTATGGGGCGTCATTGTCATCATAGCGGAAAGCGCTGTCATGCTGCTGGCCATCCTTCCCGTGGAGAGGGCGCTGAAGCGGCGGTTCTGAGAGGACAGGGGCTGCATAAAATGTGGATAGAAAAGGAATCCTTCCTGCCCGGAGAGCCGGACAGAAGGGATTCCTTTTTCCGCATTGCTTTCTAACGATTTATAACCAAATCCTGCACAAAATGCCATGATCTGGTTCCGGCTTGTCCGGGTCAGAGAGACGGCTGCCATGCCGCGTCATCGGCGTGGGGTACTTGGCCGTGGACGGAGAATCAGCCGAAATGCTCCTTGGTCTTCGCCATCCGCTCCGCAATCTTCACGCCGAAGGGGCAGCGGCTCTCACAGCTCTTGCAGCCGATGCAGGCGTTCGCGTTCGCGGAGAGCTGGTCATAATGCGCTTTCAGGGAGGCGGGCAGCTCCTCCTGCATCAGCGCCAGGTCGTAGAGCTTGTTCACCATGGCGATGTCGATGCCTGCAGGGCAGGGCGCGCAGTGGCCGCAGTAGGTGCACTGGCCGTAGTAGCCGTGGCGGGGCGCTCCGGCCAAGACGCTGGCGTAGTCCTTTTCCTCCATGGTGGCGGTCTCATAGGCCACGGCGGCGTCCACATGCGCTGTCGTGTCGTAGCCCACCATGACGCTGGCCACGGCGGGCCTGGTCAGGCAGTAATGGATGCACTGCACAGGAGTCAGCGCCACGCCGAAGGGGGAGCTCTCCGCGGAGAACAGCCTGCCGCCGGCATAGCCCTTCATGACCGTGATGCCTACCTCATTCTGCTCGCAGAGCCGATAGGCTTCCGCCCTCTCGGGGTCGATGCCGCCCAGGCCCTCGTCGTAGGTCTCCGCGAAGAAGTCGTCGATGTTCTCCGTGGGAGGCAGCATGTCGAAGGCCGGGTTGACGCTGAACAGGATCATCTCCACGACGCCGCTTAGGGCCGCCAGCTTGGCCACGGCAGGGTTGTGGGTGCTCATGCCGATGTGGCGGATGGTTCCCGCCTCTTTCAGCCCCCGGACATATTCCAGGAATTCGCCCTCCATGATCTTGTGGAACTCCCCAGGCTCGTCCACGAAATGGATCATGCCTAAGTCTATGTAGTCCGTCTGCATCCTATCCAGGAGATCCTGGAAGGCGGCCTTTACCTTGGGCAGCTCCCTGGTGCGGACGTACTGGCCGTCCTGCCAGGTGGAGCCGATGTGGCCCTGGATGTACCATTTCTCCCGGCTTCCGGCGATGGCGCTTCCGATGTTGGTGCGCACGTTAGGCTCGGACATCCAGCAGTCCAGGATATTGATGCCCGCCTCCTGGCAGCGGCTGATGATCTGCTTGACTTCATCCGCGTTATGGCGCTCCAGCCACTCCCCGCCCAGGCCGATCTCGCTGACCATCAGCCCTGTCTTTCCTAATTTCCGATAATTCATGTACGGTTCCTCCTTGCAGTTGGTATTGTCGTCCTTTATCTTTTGTACGCTGACGTCACGCGATCTGCGCCAGACGCTCCTTGACTTTCCTGAGCTCGCCTTCCAGTAGATTGACGCGAACCAGGAGCAGTTTATGAGCGAGGAATTGTTGAAAATTGCAGATGGTCTTTTGGCGGT
>CAMTBF010000080.1 GCA_947068385.1 uncultured Lachnospiraceae bacterium | reverse complement strand
GGCCGCTCTCGTAGCAGCGCACGCCCTCCAGCTTGTTGGTCTTGCAGAACTTCTCGGCCTTGCCGGGCACCAGATCCGCGGCGGCCACCAGCTCTACGTCCGGCATCTCCTTGTAGCACCTTGCGTGCTCCTCGGCGATCCAGCCGGTGCCGATGATGCCTACCTTCACCTTTACGTTGGTGTCGATTTCGGGCTCTTCGTCATAGATATGTTCAAAACGGTTCAGAATATTCTCTGCCATGGTTTTTCTCCTTTTTTCCGATTAATTGTATCCGCTCTGCCGACCGGGCGGCGGATTCAGAAAATCTAACGTCTGCCGGAAGGCAGCCTCCTTACAGGAAGGATCTCAGGTAACGGATGCTCATTTCAGCGCATTCCATGGGAGTGCGATTCATGCTGGGCATGTCCTGCTCCACCACGAACCAGGCGCTTCCCGCGTCGTCAGCGGCGGCGATGATGGAGGGCACGTCCTGGAGGCCGTAGCCCACGGGGCGGAACTCGAACTTGCTGGAAGCCTCCTCCTTCTTCCCGTCGGTGCCGATCAGGCCGTACATGTTCTCGCTCTTCTGGCCGGAGAAGTCCTTCAGGTGCACGATGGGGGCCCTGCCGCTGTACTTGCGGACGTACACGGGAGGCTTCTCGCCGCCTACGTTGACCCAGCACACGTCCAGCTCGGTCTGGAGCAGGTCGGAGGGGATCTCGGCGTAATAGGCATCTAGGATGTACCTGCCGTCTATCTTCTCGAACTCGAAGTCATGGTTGTGGTACAGAAGCTGCATGCCCCGGGCCTTGCAGCGCTCGCCCACGCTGCGGATGCGGCTGATGGCGGCGTCCAGCTCCTCTTTGGTCTTGGGGCCGGTGAGCCAGGGGATGGCGATGTGCTTCAAGCCTGTGGCGGCATAGTCGTCCAGGACGGCATCGTCCTCCAGCTGATCCATGGGCACATGGGCGGAGACCAGCTCCAGGCCCACCTCGTCCAGGACCTTCTTCGCCTCCACGGCGGTCATGCCATAGGTTCCGGCCAGCTCCACGCCGTCGTAGCCCATCTCCTTCACCTTGCGCATGGTGCCCGCGAAATCTGCCTCGGCGGCATCGCGGACGGAATAGACCTGAAGTGCGATAAGACGTTCTTTCATAGTAATGTTCTCCTTTCGGTATATTTTTGCGGAATCAATCCTTTTGTTGTCTACTATGTTAAAGGAAACGGGCGGGAAATGATAGATTTCTTTTGCTGTTTTATTCATACGATTCTGCTATCTTGCTTAAAGAAAAACCTCCGTCTGCCCCCGCCTTGTAAAAGGGTAGCCATTATAGTATAATATTGCCACGACACACGGGAAGGGAGGCGGCAAAAATGCGCATAGTGCTCTGCGACGATGATGAAAGGATTCTGGTGCAGCTACAGGACTACCTGCGGGAGTACTTCGACCAAAACGGCCTGTGCCAGCCGGAGTACGCCGCCTACGTGAACGGCGACAGGCTCCTGGAGGTGGAGGACAGGCCGGACGCCGAGAGGGCGGACATGGCCTTCCTGGACGTGGAGATGCCCGGCACCAGCGGCATCCATGTGGGGGCGAGACTCCAGAGCCGCAATCCCTATATCAAGATCTTCATCGTCACCTGCTACGCCGACTATCTGGACGAGGCCATGAAGTTCCATGTGTTCCGCTACCTCTCCAAGCCCCTGGACAAGGCGAGGCTCTTCCGCAACGTGAAGGACGCCCTGTACCAGATCAGCGTCTACACCAGGCCCATCGCCATAGAGACCAAGACGGAGACCGTCACAAGGTACGCGGACGAGATTGTGATGGTGGAGGCCATGGGGCGCAGGGTGACGGTGCAGACCGTGGACAGGCTCTACGAGTCCGTCCAGAGGATGGGGGAGTGGGAGAAGCTTTTAGACATCGGGTGCTTCGCCAGGCCCCACCGGAGCTTCATCGTGAACATGAAGTACGTCAGTTCCTTTTCCGATACCCTGATATCCCTTTCCGCCCCGGACGGCGGACAGTACAGCGCCTATCTGGCCAGGCGCAGGTACAAGGGCTTCAGGGATGCCTATATGCTGTATGTGGAGACCATGCGCTGATGAGAGAGACGGTTTGTTTGCTGCTTGGATTTGCCCTGCTGGCCTTTGGCAGCAGGCTGCTGTACCGATTCTATCTGAAGATATGCATCCGCCTGTCAAAGGCGGATTCCGCTCTCCCCCAGGACTGCGGCCCCCTGGCCCTGGTGCTGACGGGAGTTTCCCTGTTCACCATATTCCTTTTGTTAGTCATGGCTTACATGGGGGCGTTCCTGGACCTCCCGCCCAGCACAGGCTCCGTGCTGCTGGCAGGAGCCCTTCTGCTGGCGTTCGATGACCTGCTGATCTTCGCCGGGTGGCAGTACGGCAGGCGAAAGGAGCAGGCGAACCTGACGGACCAACTGGCCCTCCAGAAGCGCCAGACGGAGGTGGGCTATTACAGGGCGCTGGAGGAGCAGTACGACAGGCAGCGGGTGCTCATCCACGACATCCGCAAGCACCTGGAGACCCTGCGGGACCTGGCGGAGGAGGGGCTGGAGGAGGAAGTGGCGCGGTATGTGCGCGAGCTGGAGGCCTCCCCGGCCCTGCAGAACAAGGTGCGCATCTGCGGCAACCGGATCCTGGACGTGATCCTGCGCCGGTACGGGGAGATTTGCCAGGAAAAGGGGATCGCTTTCCTGGTGGACGTGCGGGACAAGTCCGTGGACTTCCTGGAGCCCGGCGACATGACCGCGCTCTTCGGCAACCTCCTGGAGAATGCGGTGGAGGCTGCGGCGGGAGCGGCACAGGGGCTACAGGGCGCGAAGGAACCATATCTGGAGCTGATGGTGGATGCCAGGCCGGGGAGCCTGCTGGTAATAACGCTGGTGAACTCCTGCAGGGAGGCCCCGAAGAGCGACGGCCGGGGTGGCTTCCTGACCCGCAAGGAACCGGGAACTGGCCATGGGACAGGCATGAAGAGCATCAGGGACACGGTGGAAAAATACGGGGGCACCATGCGGCAGTATTACGAGGAGGAGGGGAAGCTGTTCCACACGGTGATACTGCTGAAATGATGTCCGAAAAAGCTATCAAAAAGCTGCAGCCAAACCTGCGGACGCCAAAACCGCCGCTTTTTTGACCGTTCATGCAAAACGGGTTGTAATCCCTGCCAGGTCTGCTATACTGCTGACTAAGGCGCGAACCAAAAGCGCCTGGAAAGCGAGGGGCGGCCTATGAGACCATTGATATCCGTTTTGATTCCCGTATATCAGGTGGAGGGATACCTGGGCAGATGCCTGGACTCTGTCCTGGCCCAGACCTATCCCGACCTGGAGATCTGCATGGTGGACGACGGCTCCACGGACGGAAGCGCAGAAATCGGACAGCGCTATGTGGAGCAGGCCCCCATGCCTGTGAGCCTGAGCAGGGCGGAGCATCTGGGCGTGTCCCATGCCAGGCAGAGGCTCCTGGAGCAGGCAAAGGGCGAGTATCTGTTCTTTCTGGATTCCGACGATTTCCTACATCCCCAGACCATCGAGACCCTGTACCGGCTGGCAGTCCGGCATGGGGCGGACATCGTACAGTGCAAGATGGGGCACACCAGCGAAGATGCCATGCCTCCCATGGACATAGACAATCCGGACGAGAGGGTCTATCCTGACAGGGAGCAGGTCATGGTGGCGTTCCTGAGCGCCGACTCTTCCCTGCGGGTCATGCTGGCGGGCAAGCTGTACCGGCGGGAAATGCTGCAGGGCATTCGGTTCCCCATAGGAAAGATTCATGAAGACGAGTTTGTCATGCACCGCATCATGGACAGGGCGGAGGCAGTGGTGACCACCGACCTGCCCCTATACCGTTACTATACCAATCCGGACAGCATCACAAAGGGGAGCTTCTCCTATGCCAGATACGACGCCCTGGACGCCAACCTGGACAGGATACGCTACTGCTATGGGCAGGGATATGAGTTCTTCGCGAAGATGAACTGTCTGTATTACTGCGTCAACTGCCTGAATCTGTACCGCCGCACCATGCTGGAGATCAGCCCCACGGATCCGCACCTGCCCTGGCTTCTGGAAAAATACCGGGTCATGGCAGCTTATTTCATCTCCACCGGGCTTCCGGAGCCAGAGCTGGCCCAGGCCCTGAGGGGCTGGATGGAGGATCCCATGGCCGGGGAGCTGCCCAGCTATTTCGCCACTGTCAGGGAATACTGGCACATGGGGAAAGGGGAGCTGAGGGCAAAATAGGAGATTTGGACATATGGAAAACACGCTTTTACGTTTTTATATAGACAACAAGAAACATCTCCCCGGCATCGCCTTTATCGTGGGCATCTCGCTGCTCTCAGGCATCCTGAAGATGCTGTCGGCCACCTACTGGGGGCGGGCGGTGGACTACGGCATCGCCGGGCTGGTGGAGGAGATGTTTTGCTGCGCGGTCCTGATGGCGGCCTTCATCCTGGCCGACTGCGTCCGCACGGCCCTGCACTACACGATCATAGGCCGGGTCACGGAGAGCATGTTCCTGGAGGTCAGGACCAGGGCCTTTGGGAAGATCATGAGGGGGGACGTGGCGGTGCTGGAGAGGAGGTTCCGCACCGGGGACATCGCGGTGCGGCTCAACGATGACATCGACTTCCTGAGTATTTTCTCCGCCAACCATCTCAGCGATTTCTCCAGACGGATTTTTTCCGGTCTGTTCGGGCTGGTGGCCTGCATCTTCCTGTCCTGGCAGATGTCCGTGGCCTATCTGGTGATCCTGCCCCTCTCCCTGTGGATGGTAAACGTCATCAGCAGGCCTGTCCAGGCCCAGTCCAAGAGCTCCATGGACGACACCGGCGCGGCCATGGGGCTGGCGTCAGACATGATAACCGGTGCCCTCACGGTGAAGGCCTTCGCGGGGGAGGAGGTGCTGGGGCAGCGCTTCGACCGGGCCATCGACAGGGCCTACGGCCAGAAGGTGAAGTCCGAGAAGCTGGCCATGAAGATGACGGGGGTGAAATATGTGGCCACCGTGATGCAGACCATGTGCCTGTTTCTGGTGGGCTCCTACCTGGTGTCCGCAGGGAGGCTCAGCGCCGGGGCGTTCATCTCTTTCGTCACATTGAGCGGCTATATCACCACGGCCTTCGAGCACTCGGACTATATGCTGCTCTGCGCCAGGAGGGCCGCTGCCTGCGCCTGCCGGTATTACGAGGCCATCGACATCCCGGAGGAATGGCAGGGGGTGGTGCGGGAGGCCCAGGGAGAGATGCCCTGCGAGGCCTCGGGGCTGCACTTTGCCTATGGGGCTGACGGCGGCCGGGAATCCGGCGGCGGGCATGGGAACGGCGGCTATGACACGGTGCCTGCCCTGGCGGGACTGGACATCAGGATCCCCAGAGGGAAAAAGGTGGCCATCGTGGGGGCCAGCGGCTGCGGGAAGTCCACCCTCATCAAGCTCATCTGCCGGTTCTATCTGCCGGGCAAGGGGAGCCTGAAGCTGTTCGGGGCGGAGTCCGCGGAGTGGGAGGCTGCGGCCCTGAGGGCCCATATGGCCATCGTGACCCAGGACGCGGTGCTCTTCGACGGCAGCATCTATGAGAACGTGGCCTACGGCAGCCCTGCCGCCACCAGGCAGGACTGCGAGGACGCCCTGCGCCAGGTGGCCCTGTGGGATTTCGTGAACGGCTTCCCGGAGGGCATGGACCATTGCATAGGCGAGGGCGGGAATTCCCTGTCCGGAGGCCAGAAGCAGCGGCTGTGCATCGCCAGGGCCATGGTGAAGAAGGCGGATCTGGTGCTTTTGGACGAGGCCACCTCCGCCCTGGACTTCCAGACGGAGCGGGAGGTGCAGGAGGCCCTGGATAAGCTGCTGGCGGGCCGGACGGCCGTCATCATAGCCCACAGGCTGAGCACCGTGCAGGATGCGGATTATATCTACTGCATGGACAGGGGACGGGTGGCCGAGGAGGGGACGCCGGAGGACCTTTTGGCGAAAAAGGGGATGTACTATGAGATGTGCAGATTGCAGAACCTCTCAGGCGCGTCTATTGCGGGCTGTCCGCGCCGGGCGGCGGGTGAAAAGGGATGAATGGGGATGAATCTATGAAGAGATCGATGTTCGGATTATATAGCAGGAGCTTCTCCTACATGGGCCCGGCCCGGAAGAGATATCTCCTTGGCCTGGCACTGGGGGCTTTCGAGCTGGCCATTCTGTTTTCCATGCCTTATATCAACCAGGAGCTGATCGACATCGTCACCGGGGCCAGCCAGGGCGACATCATGGCGACTTTGTTCTGGATGCTGGCTGTGTTCCTGCTGTTCGTGCCGCCGGTGGTCTATGGCAAGTACCTCCAGGCCATCTCCTCTGCCCAGGGCACGGTACGGCTGCGCAAGCTCCTGTTCAGCCATATCCTCCACATGCCGAGTGGGGCCGTGTCCCGGTACAAGGTCGGCGACTATATCACCCGCCTGACCAGCGACGCGGAGGGAGCCATGTCGGTATTCAATACCTTTCTGGTGGTGAACCTGATCCGGTTCGCGGTAATCTTTCCGATCACCCTTGTGATGCTGCTTATGGGAGACTGGCACATCGCGGTGGCAGGGGTGCTGTACAGCGGCATCAACATGGGATTGTCCCTGTACCTGAATCCCCTGGCCAAACGGCTGGAGAGAGGGGCGAAGGAGGAGATAGCCGGTTCAGCCTCTTTCCTGATAGAGGCCCTGCGCTCCATTCCCGTGATACGGGTGTTCGCCCTGCAGGCGGCCCTGGCCGGGCGCTATAGAGCCGCCTGCGGCGTGATCCGGGAGAAGCGCATGAAGAGCCAGACGGTCATGGGCATCACCTATGGCACCGTGGACTTCTTCGCCCAGTCCGCCCAGGCGGTGGGGTTCATTTTGGGCATCGTCCTGGCGGGCAGCCAGGTGACCTTGGGGAAAGCGGTGTTCCATGCCAGCCTGATGAGCATGATGGCGGATTCGGTGTTCCGGCTGAGCACCTTCCTGCTGCTGTCCCAGTCCCGGCTGGTGGCCATGGAGCGGGTCTTCAAGCTGCTGGATGAGCCACTGGAGGATTTGGAGGAGGGCAGCAGGGAGATTCCAGGGGACGGGGACATCGCGGTGGAATTCAGGGATGTGGGGTTTTCCTATGACACAGGGACGGATGAGGTGATAAAGGGCCTTGACCTGGTCCTGCACAGGGGAGAGCATCTGGCCATCGTAGGCGGCTCCGGCGGCGGGAAGTCCACGGTGATCAAGCTGATGGAGGGCTTCTATGCGCCCACGGAGGGGGAGATCCTTTACTTCGGCCAAAAGGGCGCAGGGCTCTCCCTGGCGGCGATCCGAGAGCTCTTCGCCTATGTGCCCCAGGAGTGCACCCTCTTCGACGGCACCCTCCGGGAGAACATCGCGCTGGGCAGCCCTGATGCCAGCCAGGCCCGGATAGAGGAGGCGGCGAAGATGGCGGACATCCACGACTTCATCGTAAGCCTCCCCAGGGGCTATGAGTCCCAGGCAGGGGAGCAGGGCGGCCAGCTCTCCGGCGGCCAGAGGCAGCGCATCGCCATCGCCCGGGCCATCCTGAAAGGCGCGCCCATACTCCTCTTGGACGAGGCCACCGCCGCCCTGGACTCCGGGGCGGAGCGGGAGGTGCAGCAGTGCCTGGACAGGATCGCGGATTCCCTGACCACCGTCACCGTGGCCCACAGGCTCTCCACCATCCGGAATGCCCACAGGATCCTGGTGATGGAGGGCGGCAGGATCGTGGAGGAGGGGGACTTCGACGGGCTGTTTAAGCGCCGGGGGCGGTTCTGGGAGCTGTATGAGAGCCAGCGGCGCGGGGGCGTGGATGGAAAAGAGTGATTGGCCGGAACGCATCATGCCCTGAACGAACCAAGAGCATCAGGAGCATGAAGAAGGATCATATGTAGCTGGGAAGCGGTCTTTGTCCGCTTCCTTTTTTTGGATTTTTATGGAGAAAGCCGGACTTGGAGGTAATGGCATGGGAGAGACAAGGGTATATGGTTATATGAGAGTATCGTCAAAGGATCAGAATGAGGACAGGCAGCGCATGGCCCTTTACGAGGTCGGGGTCCCTGAATCGAATATCTACATGGACAAGCAGTCGGGCAAGGACTTCGAGCGTCCGGCCTACAGGCGCATGATGCGGAAACTGAGAAAGGACGACCTGCTCTGCATCAAAAGCATAGACCGCCTGGGCCGGAATTATGAGGAGATACAGAACCAGTGGCGCACGCTCACCAGGGAAAGGGGAGTTGACATCTATGTAATCGATATGCCGCTTCTGGATACACGGCGTGGAAAAGACCTGATGGGGACATTCCTGAGCGACATCGTATTACAGGTCTTATCTTTTGTGGCAGAGAATGAGCGCGTCAATATCCGGCAAAGGCAGGCAGAGGGGATTGCCGCCGCCAGGGCCAGAGGGGTGAAGTTCGGACGTCCGGCAGCGCCCCTGCCGGATAATTTCCATGAAATATATGAACGGTGGAAGGCCGGGAAGCTGACAAATGCGGAAGCTGCCAGGATGTGCGATATGCCTGTCGCAAGCTTCCGGTATCGGGCAAAGGCACATCAGGATTCTCTGTATCTATCCAATTTCAAATAGGCAGAAAAGTGTACTTTTCTGCCCATTCCCTCAAACCAATCTGACAGAATTGTAACGTATGGATGCACAAAAGTCAATAATTCTACAGCAAAAAGTTATTTTTGCCCGAATTGTGCCGACCTGTGTAGAAATTTGCCATGTGCGTTTCAGGCCACGGCAGAAAAGTACACTTTTTTATGCGTTTCATGGAGGGTTTCTTATGAGTGACAGATTTCCGCTTGCCTTGCCGGAGGGCACTGTTCTGGCGGGGCAGTATATCGTGGACAAGGTTCTGGGGCAGGGCGGGTTCGGCATTACCTATGCGGCCACGGACCATAAGACCGGGGCGAAGGTAGCCGTAAAGGAATTTTTCCCGGATGCCATGGCCACCCGTACCGGACAGACTACAGTGGTGCCCTTTACCGGGGAACGGGGCGACAGCTATGCCTATGGGAAGACCTGCTTCCTCCAGGAAGCGGAGACCCTGGCGCAGTTCATCGGAAGTGAGAACATCGTCCGCATACACAGCTATTTCGAGGAAAACGGAACGGCTTATTTCGTGATGGACTTCGTGGAGGGAACCAGCTTTGACGAGTACCTGAGGCAGCATGGCGGGAAGGTGTCCTTCGAGGAGGCGGCAAGGATCCTGATCCCGGTGATGGATGCCCTCAGCATCGTGCACAGCAGGGGGATCGTCCACCGCGACGTGACGCCGGATAATATCTATATCACCAAGGAGGGAGGGGTCAAGCTGCTGGATTTCGGCGCCGCCAGATACAGCCTTGGAGACAAGAGCAGGAGCCTGGACATCGTGCTCAAGCATGGATTCGCGCCCAAGGAGCAGTATGCCCGCCGGGGGAAGCAGGGGCCTTTCACGGATGTGTATTCCCTGGGGGCGACCTTCTATTTCGCGCTGACCGGAAAGCGGCCCCCGGATTCCATCGAGAGGATGGACGAGGACGATCTGGTGCCGCCGAGCGCCCTGGGGGTGCAGATAGACAAGGCCGCGGAGGACGCCATCCTGCTGGCCCTCAGCGTGCAGCCCGCGGAGCGCTTCCAGAGCATGGCGGCATTCAAGGACGCGATGCTGAACGTGGTACAGGGGGAAGCGTCCCGGCCGGCTCCGGAGAGCGCCCCCGCCGTGGCCCAGCGGTTCTTTTCCGCGCCGGAGGCGGGGAACGTGCAGGGCGAGGCGTCGCCGGGGGCGTCCCCGGCCGGGGGAGCGGTTCCGCCCACTGGCCGGACAGCAGATGGCAACGGCATGTCCTTTCCGGCGGCGGAGGGAGAGGCAGACGGGGGAAGGGCTTCCCGAAAGAAGGGGCTGCTGATAGGCGCGGCTGTGGCGGTCCCGGTTCTCCTGGTGGGAATCCTGGTGCTGGCGCTTACGGGAAGGAACGCGGAGCCTGCGGGCGCTTCCGGCAGTGAGAGCCAGGAATCCGCCTCCGTGGCGATGGGAGAGGGCGCGCAGCCCCAGGGGACGGTGCAGCCGCCGGTCTTCACGCCGGAGCCCACCCCGGAGGTGGCGGCGACCCCGGAGCCTACGCCAGAGCCAACGCCCATACCTACCGTAGAGCCGACTGCCGTCCCGTCAGGGGGCTTTGCTGTCAGGGGCAATACTCCGGAGAATCTGATGAATGGCGGAATCTGCGCCACTATGGATGGGCTGGACTATCAGATTGTGCACGAAGGCCATGCATTGCAGTACCATGATTTGGATTCCGAAAGCTATGCATATGTGTATGAGGATGAGGAAGGGGTATTTTCAGGGCTGTCTGCCACAGATGGGAGACTATATTTCCTCTATGAGGGGGCAGCATATGTCCACGAGGTAGAAACCGGCGCATTGGAGACGGTTTCTGTCCTGGAGGGTTTCAGTGGTATTCTGAAATTGTTCGTGCTTGACGACTATTTTGTAATCTATTGCGGATAAAAATGTGTACCGTGTATCAAGAGCTGATGGCGCTTGGTATGGTCACGGAGTTCATTTAGTAGAC
>CAMTBF010000079.1 GCA_947068385.1 uncultured Lachnospiraceae bacterium | reverse complement strand
CTTGGCCTCCCGCTAGTCAGGCGAGCGCTCATCCCAGCTGAGCTATGCTTCCATGTCCTTTACTATATCACAAATGAAGGAAAATGGGAAGAGGGAAATTTATTTTTATACAGTTTTTATTTTTAATCCGGAAAACATGGCAATAAAATTTGCAGACAAGTGTGCAAAAGTATGCTATCATAGTAGAAATGTGACAGGAGGTATGGCCAAAATGATTCATTTCGAGAAGATAACGGAAGATAATTTCAAGGCAATCGTGGAGATGAAGCGCCCGGAAGGCGAGAAGTTCGTGGCGTCCAACGCCTATTCCCTGGCCCAGGCATGGCTGTACCGGGAGGCTGGGGACGTCTATCCCTTTGCCATTTATAACGAAGACAAACCAGTAGGCTTCATGATGCTGGACGAGGATCTGGAGGAGAGATGCCTAGTCATATGGCGCATCATGTTCCCCGTGGAGCACCAGAACAAGGGCTACGGCACCCAGGCCATCCGGGAGATCGTCCGCCTGGCGGGGGAGTCGGGGAAGTACGATTTCCTGATCCTGGACTACGCGCCGGGGAACGAGATTGCCAGGCATGTGTATGAGAAGCTGGGATTTTGTCCCACCGGGGAGAGGAACAACGGGGAGATTGAGATGAGGCTGGATTTGTGAGGGCAGACTGGCGCAGACGAAACGGAGAGAGGATGAGAGATGCTACGGATTGCCATATGTGACGATGAGACGGCCCAGCGCTCCTTATTGGAGGCCTATGTGGGGGAGTGGGGGATGCTGCGGCAGCAGGAGGTGGACATGGCCCTTGTGGGGAGCGCGGAGCAGTTCCTGTTCCACTGGGAGGAGAGGCGCAGGGACATCCTGCTTTTGGACATCGACATGCCGGGCGGTGACGGCCTTTCCCTGGCCAGGAGGCTTCGGAGCCAGGGAGAGGACGTGCAGATCGTCTTCGTGACCGGGCTTGCGGAGTACGCGCTGGAGGGCTACGATGTGGACGCGGTGTCCTATCTGATCAAGCCGGTGGAAAAGGAGCGGCTTTTTGCCTGCCTGGACAAAGCCCTCGCCAGATGCGGCAGGGAAGCCCCCGCGCTGCTTTTGGACACGCCGGGCGGGATGGCCCGGGTGCGGGTCAGGGATATCTGCTATCTGGAGAGCGATGCCCATGACACCTGGGTGCACTGCGCTGGGGAAAAGGAGCCTGTCCGGTGCAGGGCGGGAATCCGCCAGGTGGAGGAGCGGCTGGAGCAGCAAGGGGAAAGCTTTTTCGAGCTTCACTTTTTCAAGATTCACCGCTCCTATCTGGTGAACCTCGCCTATGTGAACCGTATCGAGCGGAAAGAGGCCATGATGGACAGCGGGGAGGCGCTGCCCGTGGCCAGGAACCGATGGGAGGCGCTGAACCGGGCTTATCTGGATTATTACCGGGGCAGGTGGGAGGAGGGACTCTCGTAAAGTCGAGCCAGTAGACAATCGATGTCTGTAGAATAGATGGGACGCAGGCCAGCGGCGTAATCATCAAGATACTTTTGACATTCGGAAATGATGCGTTTGGAATTCTTGTCGATGACATTTTGGACTAAGGTGGCGAAAGCATTTCCTTCTGTGCGGTAACGGACAAGATATGGCTTTGTTACTGGAAACATCTTTATGTAATGAATGCCATGATGATGGTGCGGTCTTGTTGCGGCCCTTGGCGGCAAGGGAAAGTATTGCTGCTTTGGAGTGGATGGGGGAATGTTGGAACGAATCGGCACTGCGAAATCATGAGAGTGCCCTTTGTAGCTCAAGCGTATTATAAGGACATATGGTCGCTTGGATTTTGTAAGTATTTCGGAATCACAGGAATACTTATCCAATAAGTCAGTGCGGATGGTGACAAGTTTCATAAATCCAGTTCCTTTCTGGAAAATACGGTTTACCTGAAAACGGGACAGCCTTGCGACCACCCCGTTTCACATGTAAGCGATATTCTACGCCTGACAGCACCCCGTCGCTTCCGGAGGTCAAACATACACGTTCATCATATTCTAGCCGTGATGACCGACGGGCATTTCATGCCCACTTTTATTATATGCAAAACAGGGAAAGATATCAAGACGCAAACGGAAACTTTTCGTGAAAAAAACATGACATTTCGTGCAGGAATCCCCACAAAAGGGGATTCCTGTTTTAATATAGAGAAAAGCATTCCAATGGAGACGAACCAGGAGGTACCAAACAGTATGAAGAAAAAGAAGGAAGCGGAGAAGTCGAAAAAATATTCCATATGGGAAAACTGTCGGTACGCCTTCCATCATCTAAGACAGAAGGAGGGGAATGTGGCCTTGGCCGTCTGCGGCGGCGACGTGGGCCTGAGTGTCCTGCTGCCCTTTCTGGAGACGGCCCTGGCCGGGGCGGTGGCGGCCATCCTGGTCAACGGCAGACAGCCGGGAGAGATCCTTATGCTGGTGGCAGGCTACGTGGCCCTGCTGCAGACAGTCCGTTTCCTGCAGGGACATCTGCGGAACAAGCGGCGCAAGACATTGTTCATGTTCCGGATAAACATGAACATGGACTATTTCGAGAAGACTGTGCGGATGGACGGCCAGAGCCTGGAGAGCGCCCTGGGGCAGAAGAAATGGCAGGATGCCAAAAGAAATCTGTGCAGTGGGAGCGGCGTGGGGATAGAGGCCTACACGAAAGCCTGGTGCGACCTGCTGCTGCAGCTGATAGGGCTGATTCTCTACGCGGCGATTGTGGGACAGGTCAGCCTGATCCTGCTGTCGATACTGATCCTGCAGACCCTGCTGGTCTCCTGGCTTCATGCAAAGGCGGGAAAGCGGGCCTATGCTATGGAAGACGAAATCGAGAAGAAATGGGGCATCTTCCAATATCTGCGGCGGGAGACCGTAATCGCCGGAAACGGGAAGGACATCCGGATGTACCAGATGGGCAAATGGTTCCTGGGGCTGTTCCATCAGCTGATCGACGGGGCATGCGCCCTGATAGACAGGCAGCAGACAGGCTACATGGCGGCGGGCATGGCAGAGAATGTGCTTACCTTTGCCAGGAGCCTGCTGGTCTACGGGTGGCTGATCCGGGAGATGGTCGTTGAAAATATGACACTGCCGTCATTTCTGCTCTATGTGGGAATCGTGGCGGGCTTTGGCGCGTGGATGAACGGCCTCTTCGGGGCCTGGCGGCAGATTCTGGAGAACGAGAAGCTCATGGACGCTTACCGGGACTTCATGGACTTCGGAACGGTGGAGGAGGGAAGGCCGGTGCCGGAGCGGCTCGGGCGCACCCATGAGATCCGTTTCGAGCATGTGTGCTTCCGGTACGGCGGCAGCACCGACAGCCCTGAGGGGGAGGACACCATCCGGGACCTGAACCTGACCATCCGGCCGGGAGAGCGGCTGGCTCTGGTGGGGCTCAACGGCGCGGGCAAGACCACCCTCATCAAGCTCCTGTGCGGGCTGTACCGCCCTACCTCCGGCACCATCTACCTGGACGGGACAGACATGCAGTCCCTGGATCAGAGGGCAGTGTTCCGGGAGTTCTCGGTGGTGTTCCAGGATGTGTTCGCTTTCTCTTTCCCTCTGGCGGACAATGTGTCCTGTGTGGATTCCGGGCGGGAGGATTCCGGGAAGCTGCGGGAGAGCCTGGAGAAGGCGGGGCTCTGGGAGCGGGTGCAGACGCTGCCTAAGGGGGCGCGGACTTCTATGAACAAGGATCTGGACGAGGCGGGCGTGACCCTGTCCGGGGGCGAGATGCAGAAGCTCATGCTGGCCAGGGCCCTCTACAAGGACGCGCCTACGGTAATCCTGGATGAGCCCACCGCTGCCCTTGACCCCATCGCGGAGAGCGAGATGTACGAAAAATACGATGAGCTGGTACAGGGGAGGACTGCCGTCTTCATCTCCCACCGGTTGAGCTCCACAAGGTTCTGCGACAGGATCCTCTTCCTGGAGAACGGCCGGATCGTCCAGGAGGGAACCCATGAGGAGCTGATGGAGAAAGGCGGCGCCTATGCGGAGCTCTTCGCCCTGCAGGCCAAATATTATAAAGAAGAAAAACAGAATGCGAAGTTAAGACAGGAGGAGGGGCAGTATGCGTGAGTTGGCGTCTATCCATAAAATGGGGTTTCGATTTTTAAAAATGATTCACAGGGAGGACTCCGCCATCATCCCCCTGCACCTGCTGGAGCTATGCCTTTCCCTGGCGCAGATCTACGTGGGGCTGTTCCTGACGGCGAATTTGATCGATGCGCTGCTGGCAGGGGAGTACAGGTCAGCAATATGGCAGGCGGGATATCTGTTAGGGGCCAATCTTTTGCTTGGCCTGGCGGGGCGTCTGCTCCAAAGGCGGTTTAGGAGCCTTGGCACGAGAATATGGCTGGTTTTCTATGTGTGGCTGCGGGAAAAGGTGTTTGCCATGGATTATGAGAGCATGGAGAAGCCGGAGGTGGCTGAGAAGATCCTGTTCTCGGAGCGGACTTCGGACATGTACGGGGGCCTGGATACTCTGCTGAATCACTACTGCAATATCATGCGGGCGATCCTGAACATAGCGCTGTCGGTCTCTTTGGTGGTCCACCTGTGCCTGGCAAGGCCGCAGGGAGGCTCTGGCCTTGTGGGGAGCTTGGCGGATCCCGCTTTTTCCCTCCTGCTGGTCGCGGCGCTGCTTTTGGGCATGTGCGCCTGCTCCTTCCGGACCTTCACCAGATTTGCCGCAAAGCAGTTGGAGGTCTTTGAGGCCCACACAAGGGAGGAGGAAGAGTTCAACTACATGCTGAACAATGTGTTCGGCAATGAAAAGGCAGGAAAAATCATCCGCATCTACAGCATGGAGGATATGATTATGGAGAACACTGCCAGGTTCCAGGGAAAATCCAGAGCCTATTTCGCGAGGATGTGCGATGTGGGGAACGCGGCGGACAATGCCAACAACCTGGTGAACAGCGTCTTCGCTGTGGGCGCTTATCTGCTGGCGGCGCTGAAGGTGGTGGCGGGAGCCGTGACCGTGGGCGCGTTCACCCAGTATGTGGGCGCTCTGAACCAGTTCGGCTCCGCCTGCTTCTCCCTGATTGCGGGACATGGGGAGCTTCGGAAGATCTGCACCACCATGACGGACTTCCTGGCATTCCTGGACATGGAGAACCTCCATGCATCCGGCAGCATCCCCGTGGAGAAGCGGGACGACGGGGAGTACGAGCTGGCTTTCGAGAACGTGAGCTTCCGGTATCCCGGCAGCGAGACATTTGTCTTAAAGAACGTGGACTTCAAGCTGCGCATCAAGGGAAAGCTGGCTGTGGTGGGCCGAAACGGCGCGGGCAAGACCACCTTCATCAAGCTCCTGTGCCGCCTCTACGAGCCTACGGAGGGGCGCATCACCTTGAACGGCACGGACATCCGCAAATATGACGAAGAGGAATACCGCCGCATCTTCGGCGTGGTGTTCCAGGACTTCAAGCTCTTCGCGTTCCCGGTGTGGGAGAACGTGGCCGCGGGCTATGAGAGGCAGGACCACCGGCTCTGGACGGTCCTGGAGCAGGCGGACGCAGCCGACCTGGTGAGGAACATGGAGAACGGCCTGGACACCTGGCTGTACAAGAACGTGGAGGACGGCGTGGAGATCAGCGGCGGGGAGGCCCAGAAGCTGGCTTTGGCCAGGGCACTGTACAAAGACGCACCCGTGGTCATCCTGGACGAGCCCACGGCGGCCCTGGATCCCAAGGCGGAGGCGGAAGTCTACGAGCGCTTCGGCCAGCTGGTGGAGGGCAAAACCAGCATCTACATCTCCCACCGGATGAGCAGCTGCCGCTTCTGCGATGAGATCATCGTCTTCCAGGACGGCCGGATCGTGGAGCGGGGCAGCCATGAGGAGCTCTTCGCCGCGGGAGGGTGCTATGCGGAAATGTGGAACGCCCAGGCGAAATATTATAATGCCTGACAGCAAGAAGGGATTTCGGAATGTTCATCAGGTATATCTGATAAAAACAGAAAAAGCATATTGAAAGTCGGATATACCTGTGATATCATACTGACGGCTGACGGCGGGAAGGGGCATGGAGGCAAGTGGAGATGGCGGATTTCTGGGAAATCTCCAGGGGGATCCTGGAGGTCTTGTGGCTGATTCTGTACTGGTACTATATAGGGCAGACGGGAATCATGGAGAAAGGCACGGGGAAACGGATCCTGGGCTTTTGCACAGCCGCAGCCTGCCTGGCCAGCTCTGTCTGGATACCGCCCTGCCTGTCCTGGCTTTTGGTGACAGGCGTGCTTTTGCTGTACGATCTGTTCTTTGACGAAGAGCCCTTTGCCGGACAATGGTGGCGGGTGCTGCTGCCGGGGCTTGTTGTGGCGTTCTGCGCCCTGCTGCCATTGGGCTCCAGGCCATGGGGCAACGCCGTAGCGTTTCTGTGCAACGGGCCCATTCTCTTTGTCTTCCTGCTCCTGTTTTCCGGAAAGCGCCAGAGCCTGCGGCTTTGGAACGGAATCCTGACAGCACTGTCATTTTCCGCCATTACCGGGTTCCAGTGGCTCCTGTGCGGCACGGGGCGCATCGCGGTGGAGGGGAGGCTGCTGGGGATTCTCCTGTGGGGCAGCGCCCTGCTGGAGCTTGCGCTGTTCTTTACGGTGGAGAGCACCCTGTATTTCTATAAAAAGGGCTATGAGTTCCGCACGGAGCAGTTCCGCAGTGAGCTCATGGAGCACAGCTACGGGGAGATCAGAGACATCTACATGGACATGCGGGGCTGGCGGCATGACTACCACAACCACATGCAGGTGATGAAGGCCAAGCTGTCCCTGGGGGACATAGAGGGCATGGGGGCCTATCTGGACCAGCTGGAGAGGGAGCTTGACAGGGTGGACACTTTGGTGAGATCCGGGAACCTGATGACGGACGCCATCCTGAACAGCAAGCTGACGCTGGCCAGGCGCAACCACATCCAGGTGAACTGCAAGGCGAAGCTCCCGGAGCAGCTGCCCCTGGAGGACGTGGACTTATGCGTGATCCTGGGCAATCTCCTGGACAATGCCATCGAGGCCTGCCAGAAGCTGGAGGAGGACAGCCGTACCATGCGCCTCTACATGGCGGTGAACAAGGGGCAATTCTACCTGTCCCTGCAGAATTCCGCCCCGGAGGAACCGGATTTCGACGCCCGGAACTATATCACGAGCAAGAGAGGGAACCACGGCCTGGGCATGAAGCGGGTCAAGGCCGCGGTGGACAAGTACCACGGCTACCTGAACCTGGCCAACGAGCCGGGTATCTTCGCGGCGGAGGTGACCTTGCCGCTGGCTGGCTCTTCGTCCCTCATTCGAACCATTTCACCTTCATGACGAAATTCTTCGCGTCATGGTAACCGGCCTTGCCGTAGTACGCTTCGTGCTGCGCATCGTTGACGGCCTGGAGCTCCACGCAGGAGGCGCCCTTTTCCTTCACCCTTTGCTCCAGCTCCCGCAGGAAGAAGGTGCCGATGCCCTTGTTCTGGTGTTCCCGGGCGATGAGGATTTCTTCCAGAGTGTACCCGAGAATGTCATCATATTGCTTGAAATAGCCCATGGCGAAGCCGATTACGCTTCCTTCCTCTTCCAGGATGAGGGAGTAAGCTCCCTCCATGGCCAGCACCTGATGCAGGCGCGTCCCCGCCGTGGCCTCTGTCCAGCAGCCCTCTTCCTGTCCGTTGTAGTAGGCGATGTACATCGGGAGCACTGCCTTGATGTCCGACAGGCCCATTTCACGTATTTCCATAAGGATGCTCCTTGTCTGTTTTGCTATGCGGCCAAATCATTGGCTGGCTCTATTCTACAGGATTTTCGACCAAAACACAATATACTGTGTGCGCTTTTCAAAGCTCCTTCCCCATGAACCGCCTGGGCTCCCCGCCCGGATTGACGGCCAGGACGGCATCCAGGATCTCTTCCCTGCGGCTTTCCGCCTCCGGCAGATTGCAGACGATGTCGTTCAGGTCATAGGGCCCATACCGGAAATGCCCCACAGAGGCGCCCCGGAACCGTCCGTCTATCAACAGGTACTGCAGGGGCTCGCAGTCGTAGGCAAGCTCCTCCGTCAGGCTCTTCACCATCTGCTTCAGCATGGGCTCCTGGGCCTTGAAGAGAAAGTCGTTTCGGTGGACGGCGTAGACGCCATTGTAGTCTTTCGCCACATAATCCTTCAGAAGGGCCGCATCGCTTTTCAGCAGATAGCCGGACGCCCTGGGAACCAATGCGCCCTCCGCCGTCAGCTCCTCCACGGCCCTCCGGATCTCCTTTTCCGGCACCCGGTAGAATGCCTTTGCCATGGCGGCGTCGAACCATACCATCCGGTAAGCGAACCGCTGCAGCAGGATCTTCAGGGCCTCCACCTTGGTATACCGCGCCGTATCCGCCTCCGGGAACATCTCCGAAAAACGGTACCATCCCCTGTCCCATTCCCCGTCATACTGATCCTCATAGACCAGAAAGGCCTCCTGGAGCCGATGGAGGATGGGCGTGACCTGCTTCACCAAAAGCCCGGTCTCTTCCTTCAGCTGCTGGATATTGAGAGGCCCGGCGTTCTCGATGAGGGTGAGGATTTCCGACTGCACCGGCGTGGGATCTGCCAGGGGCTTGCGGTAAAGGGAGGCGAACAGCTCCATGTCCTCGGCCATGATCCATCCCAGGTTCCCGCCCGCGAACCGGCCCTTTACCAGCCTCCTGTCCAGTTGACGTTTCCTGTTAAACGCCATATCGTCAAAACCGGCGCGAAAGGAGAGGACGGGCGGTTCCCCGAAGCCGTGCCAGTACACATTCTGCCCGGGCTGGGTGTCCCGGTACAGAGATATGTATTCGGCTTCGTCCGCCTTTTTGAGGAAATGCTGCCGCTCCATGCGCAGCGAGAGTATCTTTTCGTCCATATGTTCCATCCCTTCCGCGGTCTTGCGCCGCTTCCTGTAATCTGCGCCGTGGCTCCCGGTTCCCTGCGTTTTCAGGCTTCGGTGCCTTCCCCGTTCCGCTGCCAGATCCTGCACTGCTCGATCCTCGCGCCATGGGGCGTATCGCCATGCTCCGGGTCGCAGGAGTATCCGGTGAGCATATCGCAGGGGATGTCCGGGCACTGGCCGCAGTGCAGGAAGCCCTTCTCCTGGCAGCACAGGGCCACAGGGCATTCGCCGTGGAAGGGGCGGCCGCCCGTCTCGATACAGCCGCCGCAGCTGCAGGGCTCCCTGTATTCACAGCCTGTGCAGTGCAGCCCGCATCTTGAATCGATTATCATCAGTACCTCCGTCTTTCGTAGAATCGGCATTCAGCCGTCATGCCTACTATAGCATCCCGAACATGCCAACAGTATGTCATGTTCATAAATATAATCCCCGGGCCGCCTCCAGGACGCTCTTCATCCGCTCCACCATCTCCGGGGGCTCCAGGACCTTCGCCTTGTCGCCGAAGCCCAGGAACCAATCCACAGCCTGCTGCCTGGTGGTGAAGCCCCGCCGGGCGTAGAGCTTGCCGTCCTCCTGCTCTGTGAACCACCCGGGGCCGTACTCCTCCACCAGACGGTATTTCACGCAGGGGTCATAGACGGCGGCGACCATGTAGTCGTCCGTCATGTGGGAGCCGAAGCGCCTTTTCTCCTCCGGAATCTCCCTGGGGGAGAAGGCATCCTGCGTGACCTGCAGGCCCCACAGGCGGCGCAGCTTGTAGAGGCGGAAGTCCTGGCGCTGCCTGCAGAAGCCGAAGACATACCAGTCGGACCATTTGAAGACGATCTGGCAGGGCTCTATGAGCTTGTCGTCCTCCCCTTTCTCATAATAATAGCGGAATGCGATGCACCTGGAAGCTTCGATGGCGGATTTGATCAGCTCCAGCTTGGAAGCCAGGTCTTCCTTATAGTGGGAGGCCAGGTCAATCGCCATATGGCCGGCGGCCTCCAGGGAGGGGACGGCGCCGATCTTCCGGGCCAGGTTTTCCCCGGAGGCGGAGGGGGAGACGCTGTCCAGGGTCTTCAGCCCCGTGAAGATAGCCTCCAGCTCCTGCCTCGTGAATACGGTGGTGTCCAGGGAGAAGCCCTCCATGATGGAGATGCCGCCCCCTGCCCCCTGGGTGGTCACCAGGGGGATGCCAGCCTTGCAGATGTCCTCGATGTCCCGGTTGATGGTGCGCCGGGACACCTGGAACTTTTCCGCCAGGTAAGGGGCGGTGACGGTCTTTTTCTGCTGCAGCGTGGTGATGATGCCGATCAAACGATATATTTTCATGCTGTGTCCATCCTGTATCTGTCAGGGGATATTGGGGTCTGTGGGTCAAGGATATTCTATCATATTTTCCGCGATACTTCTATTGATTTTGAGGGAAAGAACTAGTATAATGTTCTGAAACGATGAACGATAGGATGGTGATACAATGACTAAAAAAAGGTTACAGATTCGAAACAGCACAGTTGATTTTCTGGTGTTCACAAAAGATGCCCATGAGGACGGCATTGAAGTTCGGGTGCAGGACGATGATGTATGGCTGACACAGAAAGCGATTGGCCAGCTATTTGATGTGGATCGAAGTGTTGTCACGAAGCATTTGAAAAATGTCTATGAAAGCGGTGAACTATCTCAGGATGCAACTTGTGCAAATTTTGCACAAGTTGCAGATAACGGCAAAACCTACCAATACAAGTTCTATTCTCTCTCTGCCATTATCGCTGTAGGCTATCGTATCAACTCCGGCAGGGCAACGCAGTTTCGGCAGTGGGCGACAAAG
>CAMTBF010000078.1 GCA_947068385.1 uncultured Lachnospiraceae bacterium | reverse complement strand
TCCAGCGCCACCCCCAGGGGCATCTGCAGCGCAAAGGCGCAGAAATTGTACACCAATATGGAGAGCCCTCTGTCTCCCCCAGGCAGAAGCCTGCCGAACATGCCCAGCGCGCACATGCCGTCCACCAGCAGATGCAGGATTGCATAGATTCCTGTCATTTTCGCCTCCCCCTTCCTCTTCTCTATGGAATCAAACGAAGAATCCGCGCAAAAGTTCCACTTCTTTCCTAATATTCTAACACAAAACGAGAATTCTGTGATAAAATATTGACCCGGAAAGACATTTACACACGCAAGGAGGAAATCCCATGATCATCCTGATTGCAGGCGCATCCCACACGGGAAAGACCGCCCTGGCCCAAAGGCTGCTGGAAAAATACCACTACCCCTACCTGTCCATCGACCATCTGAAGATGGGCCTCATCAGAAGCGGCTACACGGAGCTGACCCCGTCGGACGATGATGCGCTGACCCCCTATCTCTGGCCCGTGGTCAGGGAGATGGTGAAGACGGCCATCGAGAACGGCCAGAATCTTGTGGTGGAGGGCTGCTACATCCCCTTTGACTGGAGGCAGGACTTCGAGGAGGATTATCTGAAGGAGATCCGCTACCGCTGCCTCATCATGACGCCGGATTACATCCGGAACCATTTCTCCGACATCCGCCGATACGCCTGTGTCATCGAGCAGCGCATGGACGATTCCTGGTACGATGCCGATACCTTCCTGGAGGAAAATGCCCGCAACCTGGAGATGTGCCGGAAATACGGCAACGATTACATCCTGATTGATGACGGATACCAGGTGGATCTGGCTTTATAGCATGCGGTTTTACTGCATTCCGGAAAGAGAGGCATCCCATGGATTTTTATCAGAAAATGGCCCTTGTCTGCGGGCGCATCCCGGAGGGCCGGGTGGCCACCTACGGGCAGATAGCCCTTATGTGCGGCAAGCCAAAGAATGCCCGCCAGGTAGGCTACGGCTTAAAGCGCGGCCTGGCCAGGACGCCGGACGGACGGCCCGCCGACATCCCCGCCCACCGCATCGTCAATGCCAAAGGCCTGCTGGCCGGGGCCGTCTATTTCGACACCCCTGACCTGCAGAAGCTCCTGCTGGAGGCGGAGGGCGTGGAGGTGAAGCGGACGGAGGAGGGCTGGAAGGTGGAACTGAAGCGCTACGGCTGGGCCAATACCCTGGAGGACGCTGTCCTGTAGCAGGCATTCTCTCCTCCCTCTCCCGGATTTCATGTCGGCCATCTCAGGAAAAGCCGCTGAACAGCCGATAAAGAAAGTGAGAGAGGGAACGCACAGATTCCGGAAAGGCAGGTAATCCATATGAACGACATGACTCAGATGCTGCACACCATGGAGAACACCCTGCGCCTGCAGAACAGGGCCAGGGCCGAGAGAAGGGCCCGGAAGGCGGAGGAGGAGAAAAGGGAATTCCAGGAAAAGCTCATGCGCGCTGCCGCCAGCAAGATGGAGCTGGACGGCCTGGCATCCAAGGCCAAGGGATCGGAGGATGCGGTGCAGCGCGACCAGCTGATCGGCATGATGGGCACAGGCTCCATGTTCTGAAAGCCGAAGGCCCTTTGTCCAATGGACAGGAATGATGCGGGATCTGTTGGCTCTGTGAGGTGGTCGCCTCACAGAATCAGCAGATCCTGTTCGTAAAGCGTCTTCAAGTCCAGCCGCCTCTGGCGGCTGCCGAACTGTATGAGGACCTGGGTCTTCCCCTCCTCCACGACGACGCCCTCCCCGAACTTCTTATGCCTTACTATCAGCCCCTCCCCGATGGCGTCACGGAACCGCTGGTATTTCATCCGGGCGAACAGCTCCGTGCGGAAGGCCGACTTCCTGTTCAGGCCGAAGACCGACAGCATGTCCCTGGCCCGGGTCATGGCCACATAGAACAGGCGGCGCTCCTCCTCATATGCCTGCCGCTCCTTCTCGTCCATATCCGCCTGGCGCTCCGGCACGGCCTCCGGAAAGATGCCGTCCGCCACGTCCATCAGATAGACCCTGTCATACTCCAGGCCCTTGCTGGCGTGGATGGTGGACAGGAGGAAGGGGCAGCCCGCGTCATATTCCTTCTCTTCGATGATCCTTCGCAGCACATCCAGCCGTTCCACCAGGCCCAGGGGGCTTTCCTCATAGTGGGCGATGGCCCTGAGGATGGCCAGCTTGCCGTCGCTGATGCCCGCCCTTTTCAGATACTCCCGATACCCCATCTCCTGGGAAATCCGGTCCAGAGCCGCCTCCGCCGCGTCCGACAGCAGGCTCCTGAACTGCAGCCGCAACGCCCTGCAGCTATGCTCCGTCTTCTCCTCCAGACGGCCGAAGCGGACCGCGGCCTCCAGGACGTCCATATCCTTTTTCTCACTGATCTCGCAGATGCGCAGCGCCGCCTGCTTGTTGATATAGGAAGACAGCTTGTAGTATATCTGCAGGAACAGTTCCGTATCCCTGGGATTCCATGCGAAGAGGATGATATTCCGGATGTCCTGCACCACCCGGTGGGTGAAGAAGACCATGTCCGCGTTGCGGATCCTGTAGGGGATGCCCCGCCGCTCCAGAAGGTCTACCAGAGGCAGGGCGCTCTCATTGTCCCGGTAGAGGACGGCGGTCTGTATCCTGCACTCCTCCGCCACCTTGGCCAGGTAGGTATACTGGGCGCCGCGGCCTTTCAGGGGAATCTCCCTGATGTCCGCCCCGGCGGGCCTGGACGGCCTCATGTGCTTGGCATGGCGCAGGAGGTTCCTCTGGATGAAGCAGTCTGCCGCCTCCACGATCTGGGCGCAGGAGCGGAAATTCTCCTCCATCAGCAGCACCCGGGCCCCGGGATGCTCCTGCTCGAAGGAGAGCAGGGCCTGGGGATAGGCCGCCCGGAAGCCGTAGATGCTCTGGTCCTCGTCCCCCACCAGGAACAGGTTGTCCCGGCCGCCTGCCAGCAGACGGATGATCGCGTGCTGGATCCTGGAGGTGTCCTGGGCCTCGTCCACGCAGATATAGGGGAACTTCTCCCGGAAATGCCGCAGGGTCTCCGGGCTCTTTGTCAGGATGCTGTAGGCGTACAGCATCTGGTCGTCATAGTCCATCATGCCCCTGGCCCGCAGCCCCGCCCGGTAGAGCCTGTAGATTTCCGATATCCGCCAGTCGCTCTCCTGCTCCAGGTCTTTGATTTCCGCCGCGTCCAGCATGCTGTTCTTAATGTAGGTAATCAATGTCCGGATTCCCTTTAAGTCCCCTTCCGTTGCATAGCCGCCCTCCACGCTCTGGTAGATGCCGGAGAGTATGCCCGCTATGAGCTTTTCATCCGTCACCAGCAAAAAGGATTGCTTGCCTATCAGCTGACTATAGTAGTCAATGATTTTGGCGCAGACGCCGTTGATGGTGCGGAATTCCATGCGCCTGCCAGCCTCCTCCCCGAAGCGCTCCGCGAACCGGGCCGCCATGTCTCTCGTGGCGGCCACGGTATAGGTCAGGGTCAGGATGTTCTCGGGGGATATCCCCGCGCAGTGTATCATGTAGCCCAGCCTGGTCACCAGGACGGTGGTCTTGCCGCTGCCGGGGACGGCCAGCAGCAGGACGGGGCCCTCCACCGCGCGGACGGCCTCGGTCTGCTGGGCGGTGAGGCGGATATGGAATCTGTCACGGAATTCTTCGTATGTCATCATGGGGCGCGGGCTCCTTATGTTTTATATCTCTAATTTAGCATTTTCTCCCATAATGTCAATGTTTTCCTTTCCGTTTTCCTTTCCGGATTCTATGCCTGGATTTTATGCTTCCCCAAACCGCTGTTTTATGCTATACTAATTCAGACATGGATACACTCAGACAGTACAGCAAAGGAGGCCCCAGGGCCGATACGGGACGATCAGATGATACAGAAAGAAAAACTGTCGCAGTTCTACTTTTCCCAGTACAAGGACTGCGCCAAATCTCTGAAAAAGAAGAACAATGAGGGAAAGAAGACATATGTGGAGCGCCTTGACCGACTGCTGGCAGAGCTGAAGCGGTCAAAGGAAGGGAAGGTGAGCCAGGCCCACCTGGAGGAATTCCACAGGCAGCTGCGCAACCTGGCCTATTTCGCTTTCCGGGAGAACAACCAGATCGCCATCATGAAGATCCGCGACCTCATCGTAGGCGAGCTGGCGCGCCTGGACGTGGCCAGCCTGAAGCCCGAGGAGCAGGAGCTGGTGACCGCGAAGCTCCTGGAATTCCTGCGTGGGGAACAGACCTTCGACATCTGCCAGAAGAGCCTGCGCTCCATTTTGGGCCAATACGTGAACGTGGAGCTGCGGGGCCAGATCATCGACCTGGTGCCCACCAGGCCGGAGACGGAGTTCCCGAAGGCCCTGGAGATGTCCAGGCGGTTCGTCCTCCACATAGGCCCCACCAACTGCGGCAAGACCTATCAGGCCCTGGAGCGGCTGAAGGAGGCGGAAAACGGCGTCTACCTGGGCCCCTTAAGGCTGCTGGCCCTGGAGGTCTATGAGAAGATGAAGGATGCCTCAATCCCCTGCACCATGCTCACGGGGGAGGAGCGCATCTATGAGGAGGACAGCCGCATCATTTCCTCCACGGTGGAGATGCTGGACCTGGACCAGAGGTACGACGTGGCCGTCATCGACGAGGCGCAGATGATTGCCGATTCCGACAGGGGCCACTCCTGGACCAGGGCCATCCTGGGCGTCCAGGCGGCGGAAGTCCATGTGTGCCTGAGCCCCTCGGCGGAGGAGGTGGTCACCCATTTGATCGCGCTGTGCGGCGACACCTTCGAAGTCCACAGATATGAGCGCAAGACCAGGCTGCTCTGCGAGGATGTGCCCTTCTCCTTCCCGGACGACGTGCGGGAAGGGGACGCCCTGATCGTCTTTACCAAGAGGATGGTGCTGGACATCGCCGGACGGCTGGAGCGCAGCGGCATCCAGGTCAGCGTCATCTACGGAAGCCTCCCCCCTGAGATCCGGCGCAGGCAGATCCAGATCTTCGCGGAGGGCAAGACCCGCATCGTGGTGTCCACGGACGCCATCGGCATGGGGCTGAACCTTCCGGTGCGGCGCATCGTCTTCGTGCAGACCAGCAAGTTCGACGGCAAGCAGACCCGCCCCCTGATGACCTCGGAAATCCGCCAGATCGCGGGACGAGCGGGGCGTTTCGGGCTCTATGACACCGGGTATGTGAACGCGGTGGGGGAAGAGGGCCTGGCGTTTATCCGGGAGCGTTTTTACGAGGAAGAGCCCAAGGTGGACCACGTCAGCCTGGGCTTCCCCCAGGTGCTCCTGGACATGGACGAGCCCCTGGACGCGGTGATGAAGATCTGGAAATCCGTGGAGATAGAGCCGCCCTTTGAGAAGATCAGCATCGAGGAGGTACTGTTTTTATATGAGCGGGCCTACAGGGACAGGAAGGAGATCGACGGATTCGAGGACAAGCACATGCTCTACCGCATGCTGACCTGTTCCATCGATACCAGGAACCGGGACGTGGTGGCCCTGTGGCTGTATTACTGCAAGACCTATACGGCGGACGTGTCCCTGCACTTCCCGGCGCTGATCATGTGCTCCGATACGGGGCTGATGCGCTATGAGACCTTCTATAAGCTGCTGGACCTCTATTACCAGTTTTCGGTGCGGATGGGCAAGGATGTGGATCTGGCCCGTCTGGACAGGGAGCGGGCCAGGACGGAGGACACCATCATGCGGTGCCTTTCCAAGGACAAGAAGATGTACATCCGCAAGTGCCAGGTCTGCGGAGCCCCTCTGTCCTTAGAGACGTCCTTCGGCGTCTGTGACAGCTGCTTCGCCCTGGCAAGGCAGGAGGGCAAGTCCATTGCGGCGCTGTCCGCCAGGAAACGGGGCGACAGGAAATCCCAGGGGGCAGCTCCGGACAAGAGCCGGAAGAACACGCCCCACCGCAGGCGCTACCACAGGCGGCAGAACATGTAGCGCCCTCAATGCCAGGCTCCGGCTTCCACCGGAGCCCGGGCCTTCAGAGCGCCGGACCTTTTGCGGCATCAGCCCTTCCATCTGCCGTCAGGGACGATGCCCACTGTAAATATCTCAAAGGGCTTCACCGTCATGCGATAGCTTCCGTCCTCTCCCGGGGCTGCCGCCTGGAGCCTTTCTTCGATTACGTTGCTGTGATATACTTCACCGAACCATGCCTGCCTGTCCATAATCAGCTCTACGGCTTCCTTCGTCTCGTTCACGAAGCGGACGATGATGTCCCTGGCCCCGTCCTTTTTCTTGAATCCCGTCAGGTTCAGCCCTTCTCCGCTCCATCTGAAGAAGCCATCTCTCGGCGGCAATGTCTTTCCGCCCATGTCTTCCATGCATCCGGCCGCATCCCTCAGGTAGCCGCGCTTTGACGCCAGGCTCACCGCCGCCAGCTTCGTCTGGAAGAGGTGGCCTTCCGTAAATGCCGCCGTGATCTTCTCTTTTTTATAAGGGACGATCTCGTATGCCACGGTATGCGTCCCGGGAAGCTGTGCCGCAGGCGTGGGGAAATCGCCCCAGTCGCCCATCTCTCCGGTGCAGCGCAGCAGGGTCACCGCCATGGCATTGTCCGCATCCGGCAGCACCTCATACTCATACAGGCCGAAGTTCGCCACCAATATGCCGTCCTTTCCGTCATCCATGGCCACGAAGTTCTGCTGGTGCTCGCAGCCGCTGGGGTTCTGCCATGCCTTGCCGTGTCGGTTGGGGCGCTCCACCACCTCGAAGGTAGAGTCCGCGAAATGCCTGTCCGTCTGCAGGCCGGTGGGGACCATCACCCGTATCCTGTGGTCCTTCGCCGTATTGTGGATGGTGGTCTCCACCTTGAGCCCCCTCGCGCTGCGCTCCAGCCGCAGAAGCGTGGTGATGGCAAGCTCCACAAGCTCACTGCTCCGCCCGGCCTTCCGCTCGTACAGCCCCACGCACTGGCGGCGCTCCCTCTCCAGCAGCTCCTCCGCGCTGGCAGGCACCTGCAGCCTGTGTTCCATCCGGTAGGTGCAGCGGTACGCTTCATCCTCGATCAGCTCGATCCGGGCCTCTGTCCCTTTCGTGGTAATCTCCTCCTTGCCGGAATCCTGTATGAAGATATACTCGTTGCCGATATCCCCGCACTCCTGATACCAGCCGATATGGGGATAGCGCTTCCCGCTCTCCTTTTCCGTCAGGGAATAGCTGCCGTCCCCGTGGATCTCCACCCGGAGGAACTCGTTCTCCATCACCCTGTCCGCAGGCGTCAGGGAATGTCCTCCTTCCGCAGCCCCCGCTTCTATGGCGGCTTCCATGGCGGCGTCCGCCTCCTCCAGGTACCAGGTGCAATATCCGAACGCGGGCACGTCCTCCGCCTCAAAGGCCACTTTGAGCTGCCTGGCCATATATGGCTGGCGGAACCTGTCGTCGGGAAGCTCATAGCCGAACCGCGCGCCCATATCCCGGATGCCGGCAGGTACCCTGTTCCCCGCCGCGTCCTTCAGCACCAGCTCGGGAAGCTGCAGCCGCTCCATTTCCCCATGCTGCCTGGTGAGCCATCCGCCATAGCTCCTCTCGAAATCCACCACGGCCTCCACCATGCCGCTGCGGTTCCAGCCGGTGGTATTGAACACCACAATGGGATATATCTTCTTTTCCGCCCCCAGCGCTTTGGTGTCGATGCGGTCAGCCATCCAGGCGCAGCTGTCCGCAAACAGCGCCTCCGCCACCTGGCGGCTCTTGTCGAAGCGGGTCCTGATCTCCGCGTTCACCGGATCCACGCTGCAGCCGCAGATGCTGTCATGGGGATGGTTCTGCATCAGCGTCTTCCAGCTGTAGCGCAGGAGCTCCTCCGGATACTCCTTTCCCCACAGGGAAGCCAGCGCCGCCATGGGCTCCGCCTCTTTTTCCAGGGCGTTCTCGCAGACCCGGTTCATCTGCTTCAGCGGAATGTGGGAGGACGTGGTATTGACTAAAGTAAAACGGCCGTCCGTCTCCTGGCTGGTCAGCTCCCCGCGCACCGTGGAGACATGCTCCAGCTCCCGGCCCACCGCGTCCACGTATGCATCAAAGTCCGAGTGGACGAACTCTATGTCCGGATAGAGCCTCCTGGCCGTCTCCAGGGCGGCTCCCAGGTCTCTCTGCACCGGCTGGTGGTCGCAGCCGTTCATGAACAGCAGGTGCCTGGTTCCCGCAAACTGCCGCGCGCTGGCCAGCTTTTCCTCCCAGTATGCCCGGGCCGCTTCCTCCTCCACGGGGATCTCTATCCCGTTGCTGTACCAGTTGGCGAAAAGGATGCCGGGAAGGGCGCTGCCGTCCGGGGATTCCCACATCATTTCCGAGTACATGGATTCGTAATCGCCGCCCTGTACCTCGTTGTTGAAGCCCACCGGCTTCACGCCGCGCCCGAACACGATCGCCTTCATCCCTGCCTGCTTCAAAAGCTGGGGCATCTGTCCCGCATTGCCGAAGGCATCCGGGAAATAGCCCACGGGGCAGAGCCCTCCGTATTCCAGCGCCTCCTGCCTTCCCACCAGGAGGTTGCGCACGTTGGCCTCCCCGCTGGTCAGGAACTCGTCCTGCAGGATGTACCAGGGGCCGGCCGAAAACCGCCCTTCCCTGACATGCCTTTTCAGCCTTTCCCTGTTCTGGGGCTTGATCTCCAGATAGTCGTCGATCACGATGGTCTGCCCGTCCAGGTGGAAGCTCCTGAAAGCTGCATCCTTTTCAAACAGCTCCATGCTCTGGTCGATCAGGTCCACCAGCTTTATCCTGTGCTGCTCAAACGCCATGTACCATTCCCTGTCCCAGTGAGAATGGGAAATGATATGTACTACTGTCTTCATACAGTCTCTCCTTCTAATAAGCCATGGGCTTTCTTTGATACCTCATATGCTACCATTTTTCTTCCGTCCTATCAAGCCCGAAAAATATCCTGTCGGCCGTTCTGCCGCCTGGCCTCCTCGGGCACGGCCCTCCGCGCCATATTTTCAGTCGAACAATATCTCCTCCACCGTCACAAAGGTATACCCCTCCTCCAGCAGCTCGTCGATGGCCTTCAGCGCGGCGGTCACCGATGTGTCATAGTAATCATGCATCAGGATGATGTCATTCTCCCCGGTCTTGCTGATGATCTTCTCCGTGATCCGCCCCACGTTCCGGGAGCTCCAGTCCAGGGGATCCACCGTCCAGAGCACCGGGAACATGTTCAGCTCCTTCTCGAAGCTCTTGTCCCAGGAACCATAGGGAGGCCGCACGTACTGCACTTCCTCCCCTGTGATCTCCTTCAATATCTCATTTGTCTTGATCAGCTCATCCCGGAACTTCTCCCGGTTGCTCTTCGTCAGCTGGATGTGGCTGTATGTATGGTTGCCGATCAGATGGCCCTCGTCGAACATCCTTTCGATCACATCAGGATGCAGTTCCGCATGCTCCCCGGTGACGAAAAAGGTGGCATGTATCCCCCGCTCCTTCAGCCCGTCCAAAAGCTGGGCCGTATAGCTGGGGTGCGGCCCGTCGTCAAAGGTGATGGCGATCTTCTTCACGTCCGCCTCCTCCAGCCGCTCTTCCCCCTCCACCTGGACAATGCCGCTGTCCGTGGCCACCGCCCTGCCGCGCAGGCCATAAAGGCCTAAAAAAAGCATCCCTGCCATCAAGTCAAACAGCAGGATTGCCGTTGTCATTTTTTTCATTTGAGACCCCTGCCCTCGTCATCCTCTCAATGCAGTATATGCTTCGGGAAATGGCTCAATGCCTCCTTGGCCCCATGTTCAAAAAGGAGCTGTCTCACAGCTGACGCTCAGCCGTTCCACAGCCCCTTTCCCTTATTCATCTATCATTTTCTCTTCAGCACCAGATGCTGCGGCAGACCGTTGACCATGAACGGCTGGTAGTCGCCGTGGATCAGGGGCTCGATGTAATCGATGAACTCCTGGGTCACGTAGTTGCCCTCCCTGTTCATCCAGTTGCGGGGAACCAGCTTCTCGTGGTTGGCGATCCTGTGCACATCGTAGATGCCTGCTGCGCTCTGGTAAGGATCGTCGGAGACGCGGTCGATGACCACCATCTTGCCGGTGTCGCCCTCATCCGCCGCCTTTACCGCAGCGCCGCCTACCATGAAGGCCTCGTCCACGTCCACGCGGGAAGCCATATGGGAAGCGCTCCTCTGCAGGGTGGAGAACTCGATGCTGCGGGTCTTGCAGCCGATCTCCGCGCCCAAGAAGTTAGCCAGATAGGCTGCCGTCCCCTGGAGCTGCTTGTGGCCGAAGGCATCCACATACTCTGAGCCGCCGCCCAGCTCGCATACGTATCTGCCGTCCTCCACCTTGATGCCCTCGGATACGGCGATGACTACGGAATTCTTCTTCTTCAGGAGCTCCTTGGTATTCTTCAGGAACTTGTCGATATCGAACACAGCCTCAGGCAGGTAGATGGCATCAGGGCCTTCGCACTCCTCGGTCTTGGCCAGGGCGGTTGCGCCTGTGAGCCATCCCGCGTTGCGTCCCATGACCTCGATGATGGTGATGGAGTCCTTCTTGTAGTTCAGGCCCAGGGCGTCACGGATGACTTCCTTGGTGGAAGCGGCGATGTACTTGGCGGCGCTTCCGAAGCCGGGCGTGTGGTCTGTCAGGGCCAGGTCGTTGTCGATGGTCTTGGGCACGCCCAGGAACTTCTGGGAATGGCCCTTCAGGATGGCGTAGTCGGACAGCTTCTTGATGGTGTCCATGGAATCGTTGCCGCCGATGTAGATGAAGGCCTCGATCTGCAGCTTGTCCATGATTTCGAACAGCTTCTCGTAGATCTCCGGGTTCTCATGGATCTCCGGCAGCTTGTAGCGGCAGGAGCCCAGGAAAGCCGAAGGCGTCCTCTTCAGGAGCTCG
>CAMTBF010000077.1 GCA_947068385.1 uncultured Lachnospiraceae bacterium | reverse complement strand
AGCCCTTTCCGCAGGAACCATAGAAGGAAGAACTGGTATGTGGACGTGAGCATCGTTCCGGAGGCCATTCAGGTGGCGACAGATGGGGAATACCGTATAGAGAAGTTCCACTGTGGCGGGAAGGGAGGCCAGAACGTGAACAAGGTGGAGACCGGAGTGCGGGTCATCCACATCCCTACCGGAACCGTGGCCCAGGCCACAGAGGAGAGGAGCCAGTTCCAGAATAAGCAGCGGGCCATGGAGCGGATGCGGGAGAAGCTTGCCGGTCTGCAGCAGGAGCAGCGGGAACGGCAGGCAGACGCCGCATGGATGGAGCACTACCGCATCGTCAGGGGGAACCCGGTGAGGACTTATGAAGGGGAGCGGTTCCTGTTGAAAGAGAGGAAGGATGGGGATGACGGACAGGCGGCTCCGCCAGGAAACACCTGATTGCCACGGGGCCATGACCCATGGCAACTAGGAATATGTTCTCATCATAATACGATATTTTCAAGCGTCTTTGCAGGCGGGAGGAAAAATTGCCCCTGTAGCATATCAACCAAACAACCGATATCCCAAACCCATATCGGAGCCACAAAAGGAGGTGCTTGCAATGAGTGCAGGATTCAAAATCTTGAAGCCACAGGGACAGCAGCAGGAGCAGCGGGAACGGCTCCTGCCTTACGCCTCCCACTCGCTCACCCCCATGCCCTGCCTGCGCTTCGCCTCCGCAAGCGTCATCCGCGGCAGATCCTCCTCCAGGTACGCCATGAGCTCATCGATGCCCTCCCGGGTCACGTTGTTGATGAGGAAGATGCGGTCGCACCCCGCGTTCGCCAGCCACTGCCTGACCATGGGGATATTGGCATAGGGGGAGTCGATCTTCGTGATGATGCCGATGAGGGGGCGGAGGATGAAGGAGCGGAGGCTGGGGCTGAACAGATTGTAGGGCTCGTCCGCAGCCTGGACGATGGCCACCGCATCCGCCTCAAAGGAAAAGCATGCAAGCCCCGCGCTGAAATGCTTGGACTCGGCGTACTCCCCCGGAGAGTCGATGGTGTCGTCGTCCGAGCTGGTATATTGCGTCTTCACATAGTGGAGCTCTTCGCCCCGCAGGGCCTGGGTCAGGGAAGTCTTCCCGGCCTCGCTCCTGCCCATCAAAAATAGTTTCTTCATGCGTCTTCCCTGTCCCCTCAGCTTTTGCGGACCGCGCAGGTCTGGAAGCCCAGCGCCTCCCCGAAGAACCTGACCACTTCCTCCACCGCGGTCTCCACCTCCGACAGCCCGCCGGTGAGGATCAGGGAGCCGCAGAAGCGGTCCATGAAGCCGATCTGCACGTCCGCGCTCTTCATGGCCACATCGGCGGCCACCACCACGGCCTCCCAGGGGGTGAATCGGATCAGGCCCACGGACTCCCCTGTATGATCCTCGCCCTCGTGGACGCCGATGTGCAGCCCCAGGTTCTGGTAGACCGGGGGGTGGGGGGAGCTGATCACATGGGCCAGGCACACCTCCTTGCCGGGCACGCGCAGCCTGGTCAGGCGCAGCCGCTTCCCCTTCAGTTGTTCATGATCCTTATGGAAGAGCTTTTCCAGCAGCTCCTTCTGTGTGATGCGGGCCATAGTCGCGCCCCCTATCTCTTCGTGATCTTGCAGACCACGTATTCCAGCGTGTCACGGAAATAATCCACGATCTCGGTCATGGCGGACATGACGTCCGAAATCTCCCCCGTGATGATCAGCGTCCCCGTGAACCGGTCCGCGAAGCCCAGGTAGACATTCCCGCTCTTCACCGCGATGTCCGAGGCGATGACGGCCGACTCCGGCGGCGTCATGTTCATGATGCCGATGGCGGACGACTGATAATCCACCTGGGGGTTCAGCCCCAGCTTCTGATATATGACCGGCGCCGGCCCGCCCATCACATGGGCGAAGGTGATCTCCTTGCCTGCCACGGTCTCCTGTACGATTCTAATCCGTTCTTCCTGTCCCTCTGCCATCTGTCGATTCCATTCCTTCCCTGTTTTCAGCTGTGCGCATTGAAAGCGATGCCCTTCCTAAATCATACTATCAGGGGGAGCCCCTGTCAAGCGCAAATCCGGCCTTGGACAGCGGATCGGCAGCGGCCTGAAAGAACAAAAGAAATGATAGGTGGAAATAGTAAGAATTGTTGACCTCAGGGCTTGTAAACCGCAGGAAAATATTATACACTGGTAGTGGTTACCATGACAACTTTCGATTACGGTAGAAGGAGGGAGACATGAGTCGATTGGCAAGCCATTCCATCCCCATTGTGCTGATTCCCCTGTACGGGACAGAGGAGCTGGCAGGCAAGATTGAATATTATCTGCGGGAGACCTATAACAAAGAGGAATGCCATGTGGTGAATTCCCAGATTGTCCGTTTTTCCACAGGCGACGCCAAGGCGGTGCTGGAGGAGACGGTCCGGGGCGCGGACGTGTACATCCTGATGGATGTGGGGAACTATTCCTGCAGCTATGAGATGTATGGCCAGAGAGTGCCCATGTCGCCGGACGAGCATTTCCAGAACCTGAAGAGGACTGTCTCCGCCATCGGCGGAAAGGCGTACCGGGTCAATGTGATCTCCCCTCTTCTCTACGCCAGCCGCCAGGACAGGCGGATCTCCAGGGAGTCCTTAGACTGCGCCATGGCCTTGCGGGAGCTGGAGAACATCGGCGTGAAGAACATCACGGCCTTCGACGTCCACGACAACAGGGTGGCCAATGCGGTCCCCTACAATGGCTTCGACGACCTCTTTCCGATCTATCAGGTAATCAAGGCGATCAAGCGCTACTATCCCGATGTTGCTTTCTGCGAGGATAATTCGCTGTTCATCTCCCCCGACTTAGGGGCCACTACGCGGAATTTCAAATATACCAACGAGCTGGGCCTGGACATGGGAATCTTCTATAAGAGGCGATCCAGGACAAAGGTGGTGGGCGGGAACTATGTGGTGGACGTCCATAAGTACATCGGCCCCAGCGTGAAGAACAAGGACGTGTTCATCGTGGACGACATGATCTGCTCCGGCACCACCATGCTGGACGTGGCCAAATACTGCAAGAAGCAGGGGGCCAGGCGGGTCTTTGCGGCGGCCACCTTCGCCCTGTTCACGGAAGGGATCCAGCGCTTCGACGAGGCCTACCGCAAGAAGGTGCTGGAGGCGGTGTTCATCACAAACGCGTCTTACCGCAGGGAGGAGATCCGCAGCGCCCCCTGGTACAGGGAGGTGGACATCACCAAATATATCGCGATCTACATCCATTCCGTCAATGCGGGGGAGTCCATCTCCAAGCTTCTGGATCCCCATGAGAAGATCCATAACCTGCTGAGCAGAAGCAATGAGGACTGTGGAGAGCATTGAGCCCGTCGAACCTGAACCGAACCGATCGGGAGGGGAAAGCCAACGGATCCGGGCATGAAAAAAGAGCGGCTGCCTAGGCAACCGCTTCTTCTTTGTCCTTCGTGTACAACAGCTTCAGGATGATCGGCGTGGAGATGCTGGACACGACGATCAGCAGGATCACCGCCGTGAAGTACTCCGGCGTCAGCAGCCCCACCGACAGCCCCTTCTGGGCCACAATCAGCGCCACCTCGCCTCTGGTCATCATGCCCACGCCGATCTTGAGGCTGTCCTGGAGGCTGAACCGGCAGAGCTTCGCCATCAGGCCGCAGCCGATGATCTTGGTGATCAGCGCCACGACGACGAAGCCTGCGGAGAACAGCAGCAGCCCTGCGCTGACATTGTCGATGCTGGTCTTCAGGCCGATGCTGGCGAAGAACACGGGCCCGAAGATGATGTAGGAGCTGACCTCCATCTTGCGGTCTATGTAGGAGGAGTCCTGGATGGAGCACAGGACGATGCCCGCCACATAGGCTCCGGTGATGTCTGCGATCCCGAAGTACGCCTCCGCCGCATAGGCGAAGAAGAAGCACAGCGCCAGGCCCAGGATGGGGATCCTCTGGGTGTGGGGATAGCGTTCGTCCAGCTTCTTGAACACCTTGAAGACGATGAAGCCCACCACCAGCGCCATGATGAAGAACAGCACCGTGGACAGGACCACGCCTCCGGGGTTGGACTCCGGATTCTTGAAGCCGATGACGAAGGTCAGCACGATGATGCCGATTACGTCGTCGATGATGGCGGCGCTTAAGATAGTGGTGCCCACCTTGCCCTTGAGCTTCCCCATCTCCTTCAGGGACTGCACCGTGATGCTGACGCTGGTGGCCGTCATGATGACGCCCATGAAGACGGCCTTGTAGAATCCCTCCGAGCCCCAGGGGGCTGCGCCATAGAAGCCCATGTACAGGAGCGCTCCGCCAACCAGGGGCACGAACACGCCGGAGCAGGCAATCAGCAGGGCCACAGGCCCGGTCTTCATCAGCTCCTTCAGGTTCGTCTCCAGCCCTGCGGAGAACATCAGGAGCACCACGCCGATCTCCGCCATGCGGGTCAGGAAATCCGACTGCTGCACCAGCCCCAACAGGCTCGGGCCGATCAGGAGCCCTGCGATGATCTCCCCCACAACCTGGGGGGCCTTGCACTTTCTTGCCAGTATGCCGAAAAGCTTCGCGAAGATGATGATGATTGCCAGATCCTTGAAAATGCTGTATGTTTCCATAGTCCGTCCACTCTTTTCCGTTTGATGTAGGGGAGGAGCTGCGGCTCGCTCCACTCCAAAGATTATAGCACAAATACTGTGTCAGTAAAGTGATATTTTGCACAATAGAAGAAATTAATTTCGCGCAATCTTTGGGGAATCATTCTGCAGCAGCGTCCAGCATCCGGATGCCGCGGCGAACACGCTGGCGGCCAGGATCCGGCAGGTATATTGCCAATGCTGCTCGGAATGGTTCTGGGTCAGGAAGAGCCAGGCAAAAGGATATAGGGCCGGAAGAAGGAACGCCGCGGCGGACGGCAGGTTCCGCCTCATGGCCCCGGCCCCCCTTCTTGCCGCCGCGCCAAGGAACAGCGCCACGAACATGATCCCGACGAGGAGATAGCACCAGTTGAGAAAAGGCTGCATGTTCTTCCCCAGCACATTGAAGAAGCCGCTTATCCGGGAATGGCCTTCCGCGCTGCCGGTCCTGACGAAGACCGTCTCCAGGGCATCCCGGATGGAGGCGCTTCCGGTAAGGCAGTCGGCCAGGATCCACTTGGCGGCCCACATCCCCCCGTATCCGATGCCCCATTCCACGCTGTTCCCCACCATGCCGCGGACGGCCTTCCCCGGCGCTTCGCCATGGAAATACAGGTATATCACCAGGGGGTACACCAAAGTCACCAGGGGATAGGTGAGGAAATCGAAGTAGACGGTGGCCATTCCCACGGCCATGAAGAACAGCCCGTACCGGCCCCGCCCGTCCAGGAGGCTTTCCGCTTTCAGCTGGACGAGCATGGCCGCCGCCAGGATATAGAAGCAGATGCTCAGGGACAGCGAGGCATAGGTGCTCACGAAGAACAGGAAGGGCAGCGACAGCAGGAAGGCCTTGGCCAGGGGATATGCCCCTTTCCTGCACAGCGCCATCACCACGCAGCCCGCCAGGATCAGCTGCACGGCGGACTGGAGCAGCCGTATGGTATTGAAGGAGGTCAGGAGCAGGAGGGGCTTGAGCAGGACCAGATACCCATGCCAGTACCGGGAATAGCTGACCTCACCGGGCTGGGGGACGCCGGTGAGGTAATCCTTCAGGGACTGCCCCGGCCACCATCCCGCCTGGCCGTCCGGCCCGGCGGGGCAGCTCTCGCCGCGGTACATATGCAGCACCTGCTCCAGGAGGCTGTGCCCCTCGGAAGAATAGACGGCATGCTCCAGCATCAGGCAGTCCGTGAAATTCCCTGTCAATGTGGAACGGTATCCGTCTATCAGCACCTCATTGTCGAATTCCCGCTCGATCATGTCCATGGACCAGTAGACATGCTCCCGCATGGGCCCCATGGGCAGGAGGTGGACCAGCAACAGCAGGACAAGCCCTGCCAGGACGCCTGCTGCCAGAAGCAGGATATGGTTTCTTATGGCCTTGGCAAATACGCTCTTTCTCATCTTTTTCATAGTCTCGGCTCCGCGGTTATTATCGTGGGCTCCCTTTCTCGACCTAAATACTACCACGATTCCCGCTGCTTTGTCCAGCGGTTTCTCATGGATTTCCGCGCCCGGCTGTGGTAAGATGGTATAAAAAGGAGACAGAGATGATTCATGAGATGATACAGGCGGAAAATGCCGCAGGGCTGTTCGCGGGCTGGCAGGAGACCATGGTGTGGTCCTGCCTGCAGGGCGTGATGGGAAGGGTATATGGGGACGCCGGGGAGGATCCGGCATCCGCCGTGGCTTTGCTGGGGGATTTCTGCTTCTTCGCGGGGAAGCCCAACAGGGAGCTGGTGCTGGAGGCGCCGGGGCTGGCTGGCCGGGAGTTCCTGATCATGACGCCCCGGGATCAGGGCTGGGCGGAGCTGATCGAGGACTGCTATGGGACGGGCGTGCGAAGGAGCGTGCGCTATGCCATAAAGAAGGAGCCGGAGGTCTTCGACAGGGGGAGGCTGCGGGCCGTGGTGGAGGGCCTGCCGGAAGAGTATGAACTTCGGGAGATGGACGAGGGGCTGTTCCTGGGCTGTCTGGAGATTCCCTGGTGCAGGGACTGGGTGGCGCTGTACCGGGACTACGCCCATTATCGGGAGCATGGGCTGGGGGCCGTCATCCTGAAGGACGGCCAGCCGGTCTCCGGGGCCTCCTCCTACTCCGGCTATCTGGGCGGCATCGAGATCGAGATCGACACCAGGGCGGACTACAGGAGGCGGGGGCTGGCCTATGTCTGCGGGGCGAAGCTGATACTGGACTGCCTGGAGCGGGGGTGGTACCCCAGCTGGGACGCCCAGAACCTGTGGTCCGTGGGCCTGGCGGAGAAGCTGGGATACCATTTTGACCATGAATATGTGGTCTATGAGTGGGGCGGACAGCCCTGAAGACTGTCTGACCCTGTTTCTGCGCTGGCTCCCATATGGAAATCTGTCGCCAAGGCGGCATGGAGGCCGCGCAGCGGGCTTATCTTATAGATTTCCGGTGGAAAAGCAATAGTGGATGGGTTTGATGTTTTCCAGGATATCCCACTGGAGGTTGGAGGATTCGCCAGGAATCTGTATTAAAAAGACGCATGGAAATACATAAAGAAAAGACAAGGATATCGGTGGAAAACAAGGGGTTTGACACAATGTGGGAATAAATAGAATCAATAACAATGATTAAATAAGCACTTGCGGAGCCGCCGAATCTGTGTTATGATTTTAAAATCGGCAGCGCAGGTACATAGGCCTGAAAACGCAATGTGCAACCGGCATAGATTACGCGCATTTACAGGCGATTCCAAAAGCGCAGTGAGGAAAGGATACAGAACATGAAAAAGACGACAGTCAGCCAGAAATACGGCAAAACTTACCATATGCCCCCGGAGGTGACCTACGACTGGGTGAAGAAGGACGCCATCGAAAAGCCCCCGGTGTGGTGCAGCGTGGATCTGAGGGACGGCAACCAGGCCCTGATCGACCCCATGCCCCTGGAGGATAAGCTGGAGTTCTTCCAGCTCTTAGTGGACATCGGCTTCAAGGAGATCGAGGTGGGCTTCCCGGCTTCCTCGGACACGGAGTACAATTTCATCCGGGCCCTAATCGAGAGGGACATGATTCCCGACGACGTGACCATCCAGGTGCTGACCCAGGCCAGGGAGCACATCATCCGCAAGACCTTCGAGGCGGTGAAGGGGGCTCCCCACGCGGTGGTGCACCTCTATAATTCCACCTCCGTAGAGCAGCGGGAGCAGGTCTTCAAGAAGGACAAAGATGCCATCAGGCAGCTGGCCGTGGACGGGGCGAAGCTGTTGAAGGAGATGGCGGAGGAGACGGACGGCAGCTTTACCTTCGAGTACAGTCCCGAGAGCTTCTCACAGACCGAGCCGGAGTACGCCCTGGAGGTCTGCAACGCGGTGCTGGACGTATGGCAGCCGGATGCGGACCACAAGGCCATAATCAACCTGCCCAGCACGGTGCAGGTGGCCATGCCCCATGTCTTTGCCTGCCAGATAGAATACATGCACAAGCATCTGAAATACCGGGAGAACGTGGTCTTGAGCGTCCATCCCCACAACGACCGGGGCTGCGGCGTCAGCGACGCGGAGTTCGGCATCCTGGCGGGGGCCGACCGGGTGGAGGGCACGCTGTTCGGCAACGGCGAGCGCACCGGGAACGTGGACATCGTCACCGTGGCGGTGAACATGATGTGCCACGGCGTGGACAGCGGGCTGGACTTCTCCCATATCATGGAGGTGAGGGAGGCCTATGAGCGCTTCACGGGCATGCGGGTCCACGAGCGGGTGCCCTACGCGGGGGATCTGGTGTTCACGGCTTTCTCCGGCTCCCACCAGGATGCCATCAGCAAGGGCATGAACTGGCTGAAGGAGGGCAAGAGCGGCAGCCGCTGGGACGTGCCCTATCTGCCCATCGACCCGGGGGACGTGGGCCGGGAGTACGAGTCCGATGTCATCCGGATCAACAGCGTCTCCGGCAAGGGCGGCGTGGCCTTTGTGCTGAAGCAGCAGTTCGGCTTCTCCCTGCCGGCGGCCATGAAGGAGGAAGTGGGGTATCTCATCAAGGGCGTGTCCGACAGGCGGCACCAGGAGCTGCACCCCTCGGAGATCTACGCCATCTTCGAGGAGAATTACATCAACCTGCACAACGTGTTCTCCATCCCCGAGTGCCATTTCCGGCAGGAGAAGGGCATCCAGGCGGAGGTGACCATAGAGATGAACGGGGAGAGGCGGCTCATCCGGGCAGGGGGCAACGGGCGTCTGGACGCGGTGAGCAATGCCATCAAGACCTACCTGGGCGTCAGCTACCAGCTGGCGGTGTACGAGGAGCACGCCATCTCCAAGGGCTCCAGCTCCAAGGCGGCGGCCTATGTGGCGATTCTCTGCGGCGGGAAGCACTACTGGGGCGTAGGCGTGGACGAGGACATCATCAAGGCCTCCATCGCGGCCCTGGCCTCCGCCGCCAACAAGCTGGCGGTGGAGCAGCATATCACAGAGGGACGGGAAGAGCGGATCGTGGAGATCATCAGCTTCATCAAGAATGATTACATGAATGTAACATTGGACACCCTGTCCGAGGAGTTCCACCTCTCCAAGCCCTATCTGTCCAAGTACATCAAGGAGAAGGCGGGCATGACCTTCCAGGAGGCGGTACGCAAGGAGCGCATGAAGAAGGCCCGGACGCTCCTGCGGGAGACGGATCAGACCGTGGAGACCGTGGCCGCGGAGGTGGGGTATGAGAATGTGGAGCATTTCAACCGCCTGTTCAAGAAGAATTATGGGATGACGCCGGTGCAGTACCGGAAGCAGGAGGGGTAAGTTGCACGGGTAAATTTTTCACCAGATATCATTTTGCCACCGCTGCGGGGGCAACAGAGCGGTTCCCGATTTGCTATAATGTTTTCATAACAAATGTGAAGGAGGCATTGATATGAAAACATGGAAATTGGTATCCGGTATCCTGTCCATAGTCCTGTTCCTGGTGGTGGCTTTCCAGTCCTGCGCCGCCGGAGTGGTGGATGCCATTGCCGGACAGGGCGGAACCAGCGGAGGTGCTGGGATTCTTGTGGGCATACTGATGCTGTCAGGCGGAATCGTGTCCATATCCACGCGCAGCTCCGGGAAAAAGGGCGGGGATATTGCTTTGATCGTGCTGTACGGTCTGGCGGCGCTGATCGGATTTGCAGGATATGGGGTTTACAAGGATCTGGTGATATGGTCGATCTGGTGCATTGTATGCGCCGCTTTAGCGCTGGTTTCCCTGAGGAAGAAATAGCGGGATGTGGCATATAGGAAAGGGGGCTGCCTTGGCAGTCTCCTTTTTGCCCGCAGATTTCCAAGTCGAAAGACGAAATTCAGGTCGAAATAGCGTCATAAACCGTCAAAAGCATGGCGAGGAGGAAAAGGAGCAGGAAATCCACAATGGCGATGCCCAATATGCGCAGGGCCAGGTTCCGGCTCCGGCAAAGCGGGGTATGGGAGTGAATGCCCCTGTAATCCGCCGAGAAAAAAATGGCGCTCAAAAGGAACAGCAGGGAGGCGATTCGCTCCAGCCATAGCCTGGGGCCGGACGCGCCCTCCACTTTCATCGTCAAAGATACCCAGAATACCATGGTATACCCGATTGTTCCCAGGAGCATATAGAGCACATTCTGCCCGCGGAAGCCCGGCGGCAGGAAAGACTTCCAGCCGTCCATATCTGTCTGCCGCCCGGATGTCCGCTGCCAGCTTTCCAGGGCTTTCTGCACATCCAGTGCGGAGGAATATCGCTCTGAGCGTTCCATCATGATGCATCTGGCTATGATGGAGGCCAGGGGGCCGGAGACCGTGCATTCATGGGACAGCTCCCCGGTCAGCAGCAGGTTCATGAGGATGCCCAGGGCATAGATGTCCGTCTGGGCATCGGAGGTGCCGAAGCCGTATTGCTCCGGCGCGGCGAAGCCCGGCGTGCCCATGAGCACGGTATCCTTTGCCGAAGGGCCTCCGGCGCATTTCGCGGCATTGAAGTCGAGGAGCTTCAGGATGCCGTCGGAGGTGACGATGATGTTGGAGGGTTTTAAGTCGCGGTGGACGATAGGGGGATTGCAGCTGTGGAGGGAATGGAGGATGCGGCACAGCTGTACCATGTACTCGACGACCCGGTCTTCCGGCAGGGCCTTTTGGGCATCCAGGAGCTCCTGCAGGCTGGTGCCCGGGATGTATTCCTCAATCAAGGTCAATGTGCCATCCGCCTCCACGGCTTCGTAGATCCGGGGGATGCCGGGCAGGGGATGCTCCATGAGCTGACGGAATACAGAAACATTATATACGCTCAGTGATTTTTGGACATAAAACTTCCCGGTCTCCTGATGCTGGACCAGGCAGATGATACGGGAGGAGGAGACCGGATGGAGACGGTTTCGGGTTATGTGAAC
>CAMTBF010000076.1 GCA_947068385.1 uncultured Lachnospiraceae bacterium | reverse complement strand
GAAACTTATATTCCGGTTTGCCGGAAGCATTATTTTAAACCAGAAATCTAGGAGGGAAGCCATATGTTCAGCCTAGGACAGTGTATAGTGGAAGAGACACGAGAGGAAGTAATGCAGACTCTTATTTTGGATTACCTGGAGGATCAGATGCCAGAAGAGCGGATTTTGGCAAAGCTCCAGAAGCTTTATCATCTGACAGCGGAAAAGGCAAAGGAATATTATGACCGCTTCGCTGAAGAAGGATAGCGTCCATCCCTAAATGCCAAATGAATAGAAATCCAGCAGAAATCCTGATGTAAGTATGAGGCCAGCAAGCATACATCAGGATTTTTTGCGCATCAAAAACCCAGTAAAAAAAACCGAAAATAGCATCAGAAAGAGGACATATTGCAGCCCCATGAGAAAATATCAGAAAACCCAATGCCTGGAAACAATCAAACTGTTGAACCAGGCACACAGCGAAATCGCCAGATACCTGGAAAAGAAACATACAGCCCGGGCCCTCTCCCTCCTGGAGCAATGCCAGCAGGGAGCAATCACCATCGGCACCATGATCGATGCCACAGAGGGAGAAGGCACGGAGGCTGTCCGCTGCCTGGAGTCCTATTGCGAGCTCCTCTATCAAATCCACAGCAGCCTCCAGCAGAAGCTTTCCATCAATCTGTGGCAGACGCAGAAGAAACTCAGGAAATCCTTATCCAAAGCAGAAAACAGCCTGAAATACCATATCAGCACCCAGACAGAAGCCCTGTTCCTACCCTACAAAGCCGCCATGTGGGATTCCCTGGAATCCGTCTGGAAAGCGGCGGACGAAGACCCGGACTGCAATGCCTTGGTAATCCCCATCCCCTACTATGACAAGAACCCGGACGGCAGCTTCCGCGAGCTGCACTATGAAATAGACCAATTCCCCGATGACATCCCTGTGATGCGATACGATGCCTACGACTTCGAAAGCCGTCATCCGGACATGATTTTCATCCATAACCCATATGATGACGGCAACTATGTGACCAGCGTCCATCCCTTCTTTTTCTCGAAGAACCTGAAGCAGTACACGGAGAGGCTGGTCTACATCCCCTATTTCATTCTAAACGATATCGACCCGGACGACCGGGAAGCCGTGGAGCATTTCTGTCTGGCGGAGGGAGTCATAAACGCCGACTGCACCATCGTGCAATCGGAGGCTATGCGGCAGATTTACGTGGACGTGCTGACAAGGCATTCCAGCCGGGAGCTGCGCCCCTACTGGGAAAAGAAAATCCTGGGGCTGGGCTCCCCGAAGGTGGACAGGATCCGCAATCCCAGGGAGGAAGATTACCATCTGCCCAAGGACTGGGAAAGGATAGTCTGCAAAAGCGATGGCACCAGAAAGAAAATCATCCTATACAACACCACTGTCAGCACTTTGTTAAAGAATGGCAGCGCCCTGCTGGATAAAATGAGAGAGAACTTCCGGATTTTCCAGGTAAACAGCCAGGACATAGCGCTCCTGTGGAGGCCCCATCCTCTGACCGAGGCCACCCTGGCATCCATGCGCCCCGGGCTGTACCAAAGCTACATGGAACTTGTGAGAGATTACAGGCAGGCAGCCTTCGGCATCTATGACGATACCGCGAATATGGAGAGGGCCATGGCGGTCAGCGATGCCTACTACGGCGACTGGAGCTCCCTGGTCTGGCTGTACCAGCAGACGGGAAAACCCATTATGATACAGAATGTTGAGGTGCTGGCGAAAGATGCCTGAGCAATAGGTACGGTGTGCACGTCTTACCAATATATGAGAAGAATTGTGCGGCGAATATTGGATGACAAGCGCAGCGAGAAGCAGAAAGGATAATGGCGATGGATTTTGAATTAATGGCATCCATGATGTGCGCGGACTATGGCCATCTGGAGAAAGAGGTAAGAGAACTGGAGGAGGGCGGCATAGATTCCTTCCACATCGACATCATGGACGGGCGCTATGTCCCCAACTACGCCATGTCCCTGAATGACCTTCGCTATATCCGCTCCGCAGCCAGAAAGCCCGTGGACGTCCACCTGATGGTAGAGCATCCCAACAACACCATCGAGCTCTTCATCAACAGCCTGCGCCCCGGCGACACCATCTACATCCACCCGGAGGCAGAATACCACCCCTCCACCACCCTGCAGAAAATCATCAATGCGGGACTACAGCCGGGCATCGCCATCAATCCGGGCACCTCTGTGGAGAACGTGAGAATGCTCCTGCGCATCGTAAAGAAGGTGCTGGTCATGTCCGTGAACCCTGGCAATGCGGCCCAGATGTTCCTGCCCTATGTGGGAGAGAAATATGAAGAGCTGCTGGGCATCAAGGATGAGATGGGCTTCGAGGTCTACTGGGACGGTGCCTGTGGAGCGGACAAAATCCGGGAATTCGCACCGAAGGGCGTGAAAGGCTTCGTGCTCGGAACGACGCTTTTGTTCGGCAAGGAAAAGCCCTACGGAGAGACCCTGAGGGTAATCCGCGACATGAGATTCTGACGGTACAGGATACAATCCTGTCGCGGTAATGAAAGGTTGCTGGCAGTTCCAGAGCCCGCAGCCAGCGAAATAGAAGCGGTACACCACAGGACAGAAGGAGCGAAAAAATCATGAATACAGCACTGCTACTATCCGGCGGAATCGGAAGCAGGATCGCCGCCCAGATGCCCAAGCAGTACCTTCCGATTCGGGACAGGATGCTGATTACATATGCACTGGAACCGCTTCTGCGATTCCCTTTGATTGATGCGGTGGAGATCGTCGCAGAGCCTGGATGGTGGGAAGCCATCCTTCAGGACGCCCGACAGGCAGGGCTTCCCATGGAGAAGGTTTCCGGCTTTGCCATCCCCGGAGCGAACAGGCAGGGTTCCATCCTGAACGGCTTGGAAGCCATCCTTTTCCGGGAAAATGGAAGAATCATGTAAGCCGCCGCGGCATATCTTCTACGGCCATGCCGCCCGAACCCGTCCCGCCAAATCCCCGGGAAGCACCACCAGCAACGTCCCCTCCCTGACGGATATGGAGCCCTCCTTCCCGATGAACTCATTGCTGGTGCCCAGCGGAAAGCCGCTGTTCAGACAGGCGTCCTCCAACTCGTATTTCAGCCCCCGCAGAAATACGCCCTCCGCCCGGTCGGAGTAGGAGAATACGGACAGATATCCCCCTTCCCTGGGCGGCAGGAGGAGCGTCCCGTCGGTGACCGCCGTCAGGATCACGTCCCCGCCATGCAGGAAGCCCTGCCTGCCATCCCTGGACAGGAAGGCCAGCAGCTGGACATTGGCGATGGTGTGGTCCATGCGGCCGCCGGTGCCCGCGTAGAAATGGAATACGGAATATCCCCTGCGGATGCCCTCCCGCAGGGCGGCAAGCGTGTCCGTGTCGTCCTTCATGGTGTCGAGTCGGATGACGTTCGGCCCCTCCGGACAGTACCCCAGCGTATCGAAATCCCCGATGATCAGGTCAGGCAGGATGGCGGCCTCCTCCAGGTAGCGCAGCCCGCCGTCAACGGCAATCACGAAATCGTCTTCCCCCGGGACGAAGTCAAGTCCCGTATTCCTGCCTGCCCCCACCAGATAACAGATTCCCTGTCCCATAACAGCCCTCCCCGGCCGGGCGCCCTGTCCGTGCCCGGCATTGCTCCTATTGTAGCACGGGGACAGCCAAAGCACAAGACATTCGGCTGGGAATACATGCCGAAGCTACAGCTCCTCCATCAGCCCCTGTAGCAGCACGATATGGTACTCCTCGTCCCGGATGATCCTCCGCAGCACGGCGTTCACGCATTCATCCTTTATCTTCCGCATATGCGCCTCGTACTGGGCGATGGCATCCCGTTCGGCTTCTATATCAGCGCAGAGCATCCGCCTGGCGTCCCTGGACAGCGACAGATAGTCGGGTGTCCACAGCACCGGCCTGCCGTCCGGTTGCCTTACCGAAAAGCCGGCTTCGCCGCCCAGGAGCTGGATTAGCTCGCCCAGCTTCTGGAGGTGCATCATCTCCGCCAGCGCGATGCCCAGAAGCGTCCTTGCAAGGGGGCAGGCGGTCAGGCACAGCCGGTTCTCGTTATTGATATATTGGGTGATGGCCGACAGCTCGGATACCGGGCCGCAGTAGTCGAAGGCAAGGATGCCGGCATACTCCGGATTCCGGCGCTCCACCTGTATGGGCGGGTAGCGCAGCTCCAGCATGGCCGGCTTTATGCCGGACATATCGCAGTCATTGGACATGGGGTTCCTGTTTGGTTCCATGGAAAAACCTCCTCGCATGATCGTTCTTCTGCAATATTATATGAGCTGCCCCGGGATGTGTGCGGGATATGCGCACCTTCTGCCGTCATTGACAAAACTGTCCCTGAATGTTACTCTTATGGAGGAGAGGAGCGATTCCTGACAGTACGGATAAAGGATGGGAAGAGAAGGTTGAGGAGCGAGGGCGTGAAGGGCAGAGGCCGCGGAAGGGCTGTTTTCCTGACAGTTCTGTTTCTGCTGGCAGCAGGAGGGCTGTATTTTTATTTCTATATCTATCGGGTGGAACCGGCATTCCTTGAGGCGACCTATGAATACGGGGACGCGGTGAGCCAGGACATTTCGGATTATCTCACCGGCACGGACTGGTCCGTCCATCTGGGGGAGCTGGATCTGTCCCAAGTGGACGAGACGGAGACGGGCACCTATGAAGCGGTGGTGCGCCATGGAAGGAAGCAGTTCGCCTACCGGATCACCATTCAGGACACGGTGCCGCCGGAAATCCTGTGGAGGGAGGGCCAGGTCTATCTGGCCACGGAAAGGGACTACGCCACAGCGGATGTGATCGCGGGCGTGTCGGACGTGGACAGGGAGACGGAGAGCTTCTTCCTGGAGGAGGGGGACGTCCTGGAGGAGATCCGCTTCGACCGCACAGGGGAATATACGCTGGAGGTCGGAGCCAGGGACCGGGCCGGGAACCAGACTTCCGGCGAGGTGCGGGTCATCGTGGACACGCCGCCTTCCTTTACGGGAATCCGCGATTTCTACCTCGTTCCCGGAAGCCAGCCGGATTACAGGGAGGAAGTGGCGGCCAGGGACGATGTGGACGGAAACCTGACGGAATCCATACAAATAGACGATTCCGATGTGGAGCTGGATCAGGCGGGCAGCTATACGCTCCGCTATGTGGCCAGGGACAGCTATGGGCTGGAGACCGTGGAGGAGACCCTTGTGATGGTGGGGGCTCCGGAGGACATACAGGAGCTGATCGGGCAGCGCCGGATCGACTACCGCAGGGACTACATATGCGGAGCGCCCAATATCTATGACGGCGGCGCCTCGGAATACGAGGACATGGAGGGGACGCTGGAATATATGCGCCCGGCGCTGGTGCATCTCTACCACGGCCTGGGCAGGGGCGGGTACAGCTCAGGCTCCGGCTATATCGTGGAGATAGCGGAGGATGCTATCTACATCTGCACCAACAGCCATGTGGTGGAGAAGTATGAGGATTGGGACGTCTACTTCTATGACGGGACGAAGCTTCCCGGGAAACAGGTGGGGATCAGCGAAACCTATGACGTGGGCGTGGCGAAGGTGGACAGGGAGGACGTGCCGGAGGAGCTGCTGGAACGGCTGATGACGGTGCATATCGACAGGACCTACTGGGAGGGCCTGGACGAGCAGGACATCGAGCTGGCGCTGGAGCGGATTGACAAAGAGGGCGGCCTGATACATACCACGAAAGGGAACCTGATCAAGATAAAGCAGGACTTCGGCTGGTATGACCAGAGGGACCACACGGAGGTCACCATCGAGCTGGTGCACGGGGATTCCGGGTCTGCGGTGCTGGACGGCTACGGGAACCTGATCGGCATGGCGTTCGCCTACTCCGTGGATCCCACGCGGTACTGGTGCATCCCCCTGGACGGCATCTTGGGATGCTATGAGGAGATTACGGGCAGGACGCCGTATGTGTATTGAGGATGGGGACAGGATGGCGGACGCGATGATGCGTCCGGCGGTATTGAAGACAGAAGAGTCGAAGAGGAGGGCAAGGACATGCTTTGCATCAAAAACGGAACAGTGCACGACGGCGTGCATAGGGAGGGATACCAGGCGGACATCCTGGTGGAGGACGGCAAAATCAAGGCAATCGGGGATAACCTGGAAATCCCAGGAGACGCGCAGGTGCTGGACGCGGCAGGCCTGCAGGTGTACCCCGGCTTCGTGGAGGCCCACGGGCACATCGGCTTGGACGGCTCCGGCATCGGCTATGAGGGCATGGACTACAACGAGCTCAACGATATCATAAGCCCCCAGATGCGGGGAATCGACGGCGTGAAGCCCCTGGATCCGGCATTGCCCAAGGCCGCCGCGGCAGGGGTGACCTGCGTCTGCGTAGGCCCCGGCAGCGCAAATGTGCTGGGCGGCACCTTTACCACAATAAAGACTGTGGGCAAGCGGGTGGACGATATGGTAGTCCGGGACGGTGTGGCCATGAAATGCGCCTTTGGCGAGAACCCCAAGCGGGTGTACCGGGACAAGAAGGACTCCAGCCGCATGACCACCGCCGCGCTGCTCCGGGAGACCCTGTTCAAGGCCAGGGAGTACATGGAGAAAAAGGAGGCCGCCGGGGACGACATCTCCAAGCGTCCGGCCTTTGACATGAAGCTGGAGGCCCTGCTGCCCGTGATGCAGAAAGAGATTCCCCTGAAGGCACACGCCCATGCCACGGAGGATCTGTTCACCGCCCTGCGAATCGCCAAAGAATTCGACTTAAAGATTACCCTGGAGCATGTGACAGAGGGTCACCTGATCGTGGAGGAGCTGGTGAAGGAGAATGTGCCTCTGGCGGTAGGCCCCACTTTGGGCGCGGCATCCAAGTTCGAGCTGCGCAACAAGAGCTGGATCACGCCCGGCATACTGGCGGCGGCAGGCTGCCAGGTGTCCATCATCACGGACTCTCCGGTGATTCCCCAGGAATACCTGCCCCTGTGCGCAGGGCTGGCGGTGCAGGCGGGCATGGATTCCTTCGCCGCGCTCCAGGCCATCACCATCAATCCTGCCAGGCACGCGGGAGTCGCGGACAGGGTAGGCTCCCTGGAGGTGGGGAAGGACGCGGACATCGTCATCACGGACGGCTGCCCCTTTGAGGTGTCCACGAAGGTGAGGCATGTGTTCATCGATGGGAAAGCTGTCTGCACAGAGTGACAGTGTGATGTGGTGGGCATCTTCCCCGTATCCCGCCGTGCAACGATCCAAAGAGGAACAAGGCGGGCCAGGGGTTGATGCCCTGTAGCTTTTGTAGGGAATTTCACCAGGGGAGGACAGGATGGTGGAGGAGATACGATTTGAACTGGCAGATAATGTATTGACGGCAGAAGATTTTATTCGTTTAAAGGTGGCTGCCGGATTTATCGAAAGACCTTTCCAGCAGGCTCAAAAAGCGCTGGAGAATGGCCTGTTCAACGTTTCTGCCATATGTGATGGAAAAGTGGTGGGAATGGGAAGGCTTGTGGGGGACGGTGCCATGTACTGGTATCTGCAGGAAATCATCGTCCTGCCACAATATCAGGGAAAAGGGATAGGGAAAAGGATTGTGGAAAGGCTGATGGAGCATATCAGAAGCGCTGCCGACCCAGGCACTGTAATCTATGTAGGCCTGACGGCAGTGGAAGGGAAGGAGCCTTTTTACGGAAAATTCGGGTTTTCCGTCCGTCCCACCGGCATGGGGCAATATATGGAAATAAAATAAGCGCAAGGAGGATACCATGTATACAATCATAGACGGAAAAAAGATTTCCCAGGAAATCAAGGACGAGCTGCGGGAGAAGGTGGCGGCCATGAAGGAGCAGGGGATAGAACGCTGCCTGGCGGTGATCCAGGTGGGCGCAGACCCCGCGTCCTCGGTGTACGTGCGCAATAAAAAGAAGGCCTGTGAGTACGTGGGAATCCGTTCCCTTTCCTACGAATTGCCGGAGGAGACCACGGAAGGAGAGCTTCTGGACATCATCGGGGAGCTGAACGAGCGCAAGGATGTGAACGGAATATTGGTACAGCTCCCGCTGCCGGCGCATATCGATGAGGACAGGGTGCTCCTTGCCATCGCGCCGGAGAAGGACGTGGACGGCTTCCATCCCGTGAGCGTGGGGAACTTAAGCATCGGCAGGCCGGGCTACGTATCCTGCACCCCCGCAGGCGTCATCCAGCTATTGAAGCGCTCCGGCATCTCCATAGAGGGGAAGGAATGCGTGGTCCTGGGCCGCAGCAACATCGTGGGCAAGCCCATGGCCATGCTGCTGCTTCGGGAGAACGGTACGGTGACGGTATGCCATTCCCGGACGAAGGATCTGCGGGGGGTCACGAAGCGGGCGGACATCCTGGTGGTGGCCGTAGGCAGGCCTGGGATGGTGGACGAAAGCTATGTGAAAGACGGGTCCGTGGTCATCGATGTGGGCATCCACCGGAACGAGGACAACAAGCTCTGCGGGGACGTGGACTTCGACAGCGTGGCCCCGAAGGCGTCCTATATCACCCCCGTTCCCGGCGGGGTAGGCCCCATGACCATCGCCATGCTGATGGCCAACTGCGTGGAGGGGATTTAGAAAGAGGGGGCGTATCTATGGGCTGCATCAGAAAAGCGGGAAGCCGGGATGCCTCCAGGTTAGCGGAAATACTGATTTTCACCAAGAGAATGAACTACAGGGAGATTTTCCGCAATGACAAGGTCTCGTTCGGGGAAATGCAGGTCTACCCTTTGGCGCAGGAGTACATCGCCTGTCCCGAAAAGCTGGAAGGCATCTGGGTGTATGAGGATGAATTCGTAAAAGGGATGATCCGCATAGAGGGCAGTGCGCTTGCGGAGCTATACGTGGACACCTTTTTCCAGAATGAGGGGATTGGGGCGGAGCTGGTGGAATATGCCATACGGGAGTTTGGCATTCGGCATCTGCTTGTGCTGGAAAAGAACGTCCGTGCCATCCGCTTCTATCAGCGCCATGGGTTTTCCCTGACAGAGGAAAGGCGGCTGGAGGAAGGGACGACGGAGTATCTGGTGAAAATGGCGCGATAGCTATTGCGCTCTCAGCCATTCTTCCAGATGTTCCAGTATGCGGCCGCCTTTCAGCTCCTCCAGGGAGGCCTCCGCCCAGGCAGGGAACGTATCGCCCTCACAGGCGGCGAACAGCGTCACAAGGGGCGCCATAAAGGCATCCGCTTTTTTCTCCTCCTGTGGGGTGCCGTTCCCGTATTCTTCCAGGAAAGCTTCCGCCGCCTCAGGGGAGAGGGCGCAGGTCACGTTGCGGATATCGCCGTAAGCGATGCCTTTTCCCAGCAGATTGTAATCGAACATAAAGGCGCGTTCCCGGTCTTTCGACACGATCAGGTTCGTCCAGTAGAAATCATTGTAGGTCAATGTCCGGGGCAGCGCGTCTATTCGGCGGCGGATTTCATGGTAATGCTCTGCTATGGCCTGCCAGAGTGCATTTTCCGCTGTGCCCGTCTTCTCCGCAATCAATTTCATGTTGTCCGGGGTGATTGCATCGGATTCGTCATACATAAGAATCTCCTTGGAATGCTTCGCTTCGTAGGAATGGTCTTTTTCTCCAGAATGCGTCTCTTCTCTAGAATCCCCCTCTCTCATGCCGCAGAGAAAAGCCCGGCCCTTGTCATGCAGCGTCCTGTACCATTTGGCGATGGCCCTTGCCACCGCTACATCGCCCAAATCCTCCTTCCTGCCCAGCCTGTAATCATCGTCCGCGTCCACGTCCGGCAGCAGCAGCGCGTTTTCCGTATAGCCCAATAGCGGCAGGGTGGGGATGCCGAGCTTAGACAGCGTCAGATAATTGCGGATTTCCCGCCTGTCCTCCAGGCTATCAAAAACCTTCAGGATAAGCCTTTTCCCCTCCGATTCCACCCGATACAGAGAGATTCCGGCCTTTGACCGGATTAGCGAACACATGGGACAGCGCAGACCCAGCTCCGTGAGCTGGAAAATATAGGAGGAGGGCGCAAGCTTGCAGGGCTGTCCCAACTCCGACAATATCCCGTTGATCCGCTCCAACAGATGATTATCTATGCCCTCCCAGCCAAGGAGCTCCGCGCCGCTGAGCCGCTGTAGCTGTGCTAGGTACCGAATCCCATGCCGCGCGAAGCTCTGCTTTGCCTGCCCGGGAAGCCGCTCTGTCAGGAGACGGGAAGACAGGGGCTGCACCGGGGCTTTGCAGGGAAAGCCTTTCTCGAACTCGGCCAGCTCCGCCGGCTCCACGGCATAGACAGCATCCTCCACATACCGCCCCGCAATGCCCTCCAGGGCCCCATCGTACAGCTCCATGGCCATGAGGGCGTCCGGACTGCTTCCGTCGGCGGACAGGATGCCATACCGGCTCGCCCTCCGGAACCCGAACCTGGGGTAATAGTCGGGATGCCCGTAAAAAATGATCGCGCGGTATCCAAGCTCCGCCGCCCTGGCGATGGAATGGCGCATCAGGGCCGAGCCTATCCCCATCCTCTTATAGTCCGGGTGCACGCTCAAAGGGCCGAAGTTCAGAACTTCGGTTTCCGTGGAATGCCCTTCTTCGGAATGCGCCCCGCCCATGCCATCCGGACGCCCCACCTTCGCCAGGCTGTAAATCACATGCCCCACAATCTTTCCCTCCGCCTCGGCCACGAAGTCCAGCTCCGGCACGAAACAGGGGAGGTTTCTCAGCTTGTGCACCAGCAGATGCTCCCCGTCACAGGTGGGATGATCCATGGCGCCCCAAAAGGCCTCCCGGGTCAGCTCCTCCACCTGGAGGTAATCTGCCGGCGTCTCTTTCCTGATTCTGATATCCATGGCTTGCTCCCTCCGGAAATTTTTTCCCATGCTGCGAACACTTGCTGAATACCGCAGAAAACAGCCCTTTACAGCGAATGCTATTTGGAAATTATAGCATTTTCCGGAATGAGGCGCAACGGCTTTTCTTCGTAGATATTTTTTCAGACAAAGGATTGATATATAGTTACAATATAAGCATCCCATATTCC
>CAMTBF010000075.1 GCA_947068385.1 uncultured Lachnospiraceae bacterium | reverse complement strand
GCTCGTCCCTGTTTAAGCGGACGATTTTGGCAGTGCCGGTTTCTTATGGAGGGCTCCTTCCAGATATATGCCCCGGAGGGGGCGGCGGGCATGGTGCTCTCCTCGGACTGGAGGATGGAATGCCTGACGGAGGAATTCTCCGGCGTGCAGGACGAAGTCGCCTTCCGGTTCCATGGGGAGAAGCTGGAGGAAGGGGACGTGGTGAAGGGCACCTTCGACATCATCAGCGACCGGGGGGAATATTACCTCCCCTTCGTGGCCTCCGTGGAGCACGTCATGCCGGAATCCTCCGTGGGCACGATCAAGAACCTGTTCCACTTCGCGAACCTGGCGAAAAGCGACTGGAAGGAGGCCGTGAAGCTGTTCTACTCCCCGGAGTTCCTGCGGATCTTCTCGGGCAGCGACGCCAGGTATCTGGAGGATTACAGGGCCCTGTCGGCCTACCGGGGCCAGGAGCAGAACGTGGAGGAATTCCTGATCCAGGTGAACAAGAAGCAGCCCCAGGAATTCATGGTGGAGGAGGCGGCGCTGGATGTGGAGCTGCCGGCCTACGGCCCGGCCGCGGTGACGGAGCAGGCGCTGACGGTCCTGCGCAGCGGCTGGGGCTTCACGAAGCTCTTCGTGGAGCACGAGGGGGAGTTCCTCTTTACGGAGAAGGAGGTCCTGACGGACGACGACTTCCTGGGCAACCGGTTCCGGCTGCCTGTGTTCATCGACAGCGGCCGCTGCAGAAGGGGCAGGAGCTTCGGGCGGATTCGACTGTACAATTCCTTTGTGGACCTGACGGTTCCCGTGACGGTGGTGCAGGGAAGCGGCGGGTTCCTGGGGAGCCGGGAGGCGGAGCGGACGCGCTGCACCGTCCGCCTGATGGAATTCTATCAGGCGTTCCGGCTGCGGCGGCTTTCCACCGCCGCCTGGCTGAAGGAGACGGGGAAGCTGGTGGAGCGGATGGTGGCCATGGACGAGGGGGACATTTCCGCCAGATTGCTGCAGGCCCAGCTATTGATCACGGAGGAGCGCTACAACGAGGCCGGGTGGATCCTGGACCATGTGGCCGAGGTGCTGGAAAAAAGCGCCTGCGGCGACACGCTGACGGCGTACTACCTCTATCTGACCACGCTGATCCACGGCGACGAGGCCTATGTGGAGCGGGTGGCGGGAGAGGTGGAGCGGCTCTTCAAGCGGGACGACTCCAACTGGCGGGTGGGGTGGCTCCTGATGTACCTGTCGGAGGAGTACTGCCGGTCTGACAGGGAGAGATGGGCTTTTTGGGAGGCCCTGTTCCGGAAGGGCTGTACCAGCCCGGTGCTGTACATCGAGGCGCTCTCGCTGGTGAACGGCAACCCCGCGCTGCTCCACAGGCTGGGCAGGTTCGAGCAGCAGGTCATCTGGTACGGGGCCAGGCAGGGGGCGCTGAAGCGGGAGGCGGTGGAACAGGCGCTGTACCTGACCGGCAGGATGAAGGAGTATTCCGGGCCGGTTTTTGCCGCCTTGACGAAGCTGTACGGGAAAAAGAAGGATGTACAGATCCTGCAGGAGATCTGCACGCTGCTGATCAAGGGCGGGAAGGTGGGGCCCGCCTATTTTGGCTGGTACAGGGCCGGGGTGGACGCCCAGCTTCGGATCACGAACCTGTACGAGCATTTCATGATGTCCCTGAACCTGGAGCGGCCCCAGGAGATCCCCAAGGCGGTGCTGAAATATTTTTCCTATCAGAACAATCTGGACTATGCCCATACCGCGTATCTGTACGACTATATCTGCCAGCGCCAGGAGAAGCTGGGGGATGTGTACGAGGCTTACCGGTTCAAGATAGAGTATTTCGTGACGGAGCAGATGAAGAAGGGGCGCATCAACCGGAACCTGGCGAGCCTCTACAACAGGCTCCTGCGCCCCGACATGGTGGACGAGCAGACGGCGGCCCCGCTCTCCAGGCTGCTGTTCGCCCATCTGATCCAGGTGGAGGACGACAGGCTCAGGAAGGTGTATGTATACCAGCCCGGGAACCTGCGCCCCAGCGAATACATCCTGTCGGACAGGCGTACATGGGTGGCCCTGTACGGCAGCAGGTACACCATCGTCTTCGAGGACGGGGAGAAGAACCGTTTCCTGAAGAACGCGGAGTACACCATGGAGAAGCTGATGATACCGGGGAAGTTCCTGCGGTTCCTCCTGCCCATGGGGCCCCTGGGCCTGGAGCTGGACTTCTACCTGTGCGACAGCGACAGCGTGTGCAGGGAGGAGCCCTCGGAGCGCATCGGGAGAGAGCTTCGGATCGCGGCCTCCCGGGACGCGGACCCGGGGGTGAAGCGGGAGCTGTACCTGCGGATCCTGCAGTATTACTTCGACATGGACGACATGCAGGCCCTGGACAGGTATCTGAAGGAGATCCCGCCGGAAGGGCTCCCCGCGCCGGATCGGGCCAGCGTGGTCCGGTTCATGGTGCTCAGGGGCAATTATAGGCTGGCGTGGGAGTGGCTGGAGATCTACGGGCCTTATTTCGTGGACGTGAAGATCCTGGTGCGGCTGGTGGGGGCCATGATCGAGAAGTACGATATGGCGGAGAATCCCCTGCTGACAGCCGCCGCCACCCATATCTTCCGAAAGGGGAAATACGACAGTACGGTGCTGGACTATCTGATCCGGCACTACCGGGGCATGACGCGGAACATGCGGGACATCTGGAAAGCGGCAAGGTCCTTCGGCGCGGACTGCTATATGCTCAGCGAGAGGATGCTGGTGCAGATGCTGTATTCGGGCGCCTTCGTGGGGGAGAAGCTGGAGGTCTTCCGCTACTATGTCTCCCAGGGGGCGAAGCAGGAGGTGGAGGCGGCTTTCCTGACCCAGTGCGCCTATGACTGCTTCGTCAAGGAGCGCCTTATGGAGAAAGAGGTGTTCCACGAGATCCGGCAGATGTATCAGCGGGGGGAGCCTCTGCAGCTGGTCTGCAAGCTGGCCTACCTGAAATATTTCGCCGAGAACAGGCAGGAGGCGGAGGCGGACGCCGATTCCGGCCCCATGGTGCGGGAGCTGCTGGAGGAGATGCTGGAGAGGGAGATCTACCTGGAATTCTTCCAGGAGTTCAGCCAGTGCCCCGGCCTGGAGAGGGAGCTATCCGACAAGACCATCATCGAATACCGGGCGAAGCCCCGGACGAAGGTATGCATCCATTACGCGATCCTGGGCGAGGACGGAGAGGCGGACGCATACCGCAGCGAGTACATGAGGGAGGCCTACGGGGGCGTGTGCTTCAAGGCTTTCACCCTGTTCTTCGGGGAGAGCCTGCAGTATTACATAACGGAGGAACGGGAGGGGACGTTCCAGGTGACCGGCAGCGGCACGCTCCCCAGAAGGGACGGCGACGGAGGGGAGGACAGCAGGTACCAGCTGATCAACGACATCGTCACCGCCGATACGATGCAGGATTATGACACCATGGATCAGCTTCTGGAGGAGTATTACAGGAAAGACTTCTTGAACGGCAGGCTGTTCGAGGTGAAATGACAGGGTGCGAAGGGGCACCGGAGGAGCTGGCATGGGAATTCTGAACACGGACAGACTGATAGTGGGATACGATCTGGGGAATGAATATTCCCAGATCAGCTTTGCCACCTCCGAGAGCGGCGAGGCCCAGACCCTTTCCCAGGTAGCCGGAGAGGAGGTCTACAATATCCCCACGGCGCTCTACAAGCGGCAGGGCACGAACCAGTGGCTCTACGGCAGGGAGGCGGTGCGGGCGGACGCCGGCGAGGGGATCCTGGTGGTGAACCTGCTGTCCATGGCGCTGGGCAGGGAACCGGTGGTCATAGACGGTGAGAGCTTCGACCCGGTGGCGCTGCTGGCGCTGTTCTTCAAGAGGTCCCTGGGCCTGCTCTCCCAGGTGGGGTCCAGGCTGACGGCGCTGACGATCACCTGCGCCTCCCTGGACCGGGGGATCGTGGACGTGCTGCTGGGGATGGTGGAGGGCGCGCAGCTGAAGGCGGATCGGATCGCCGTCCAGAGCCATGAGGAGAGCTTTTACAGCTATATGCTGCGCCAGCCCGGGGACTTCTGGGCCAGCGGCGCGCTGCTGTTCCACTACGGGAGGGGTGGGATGCGCATGATGCGCATGGAGTGCAACAGGCGGACCACGCCCATCGTGACCTTCGTGAAGGAGAGGGCATACGCCTTTCCGGAGGACGCGCTTCCCGCCTGGGGAGAGGATCCCGCCCCCTGGGAACCGGATTCCGAGAGGGGGCAGGAGCTGGACAGGGCCTTTCTGGAGATAGCGCAGGAGGCCTGCGGGGAGGAGCCCGTGGGCAGCGTGTTCCTGATCGGCGACGGCTTCTCCCGGGACTGGATGAAGGAGTCCCTGCGCTTCCTCTGCAGGGGCAGGCGGGTGTTCCAGGGGAACAATCTGTTCAGCAAGGGGGCCTGCTGCGGGATGCAGGAGAGGATCGCGCCGGGGGAGGCGGGGAAGGCTCATGTGTTCCTGGGCGCCGACAAGCTGAAGGCAAATGTGGGCATGCGGCTGCTGCGGCAGGGGGAGGAATCCTATTATGCCCTGCTGGACGCCGGGGAGAACTGGTATGAGGCGGAGCATGTCATGGAGCTGTACCTTCAGGAGGGGAACGAGCTGGCGCTGACCGTGACGCCCCTTGCGGAAAGCGGGGCGGCCGGAAGGAGCAGGCTGGTGCGCATCGTCCTGGAGGGGCTTCCGGGCCAGGTGTCAAGGCTGGGGGCGCGGTTCTTCCTGAAGGAGGAGAACCGCCTGTCCGTGGAGGTGAAGGACCTGGGCTTCGGGGAATTCCGCAGCTCCTCCGGACGGGTGTGGAAGGAAGAGATCGAGCTGGAGTAGAGATTCGAAAAGAGGGAGTGTCTGGATGAGGGTCAGTGTCTGTGTGGGGAATTACGCGAAAACGCCATACTGCGTGCCGGGGCTTGAAATGAACGTCCACAGCATGGAGGAGCTTTGCTATTGCATGAAGGAGAACGCCTTTTTTCTGGATACCTCCCTCATGGAGGACGGGCTGCTGGACTGGATAGAGGGGGAATGCGGGCTGCGGGAGCTGGCGAAGGCCCTCCATCCCCTTGTGCACAGGCAGGGTTCCCTGAGCGCCTTCGTGCTGGCCATCCTGCGCTATGTGGGATTTTATGACGAGCCCGTGATACAGGAGACGGAGAGCCTGCTGCGGCAGGGAGCGGGACTGACCGGGCTGGAGAAGCGCAAGAGCCAGATGGACTATCTGGTGAAGAAGAAGAGGTTCCGGCAGGCCCTGCGGGGATATGACGAGCTTCTGAAGAGCCTGGAGGAGGCCCAGGGGACAGGAATCGGGACGGAAAAGGCCCCTGTAGAAAAAGGCGGCAGCGCGGGGAAGGAGTTTCTGGCGAAAATCTGGCATAATAAAGGTGTGGCCTACGCCGGGCTCATGCTCTACGGAAAAGCCGCGGAATGCTTCCGGCTTGCGCTTGAATGGGACGGAGGGGAGGAATACCGCCTGGATTACCTGGCGGCAAAGCGCATGGAGCTGTCCGAGGAGGCCTATGTGGCCTTCGCCTCGGAACATGGCCAGTGGTATCCCAGCACGCTGGAGCTGGAGAAGAAGCTGGAACGGGCCATGGGCGAGTGGGAGCAGCAGCCGGACTACCTGCGGCTGTACAACCGCAGGGACTTGAAGAGCAGGGACAGACGGAGGTTCTACGAGGACAACAGGCGCCTGACCCAGGCCCTGAAAGAGAGCTACCGTATGGAATAATAGATAGAAGGAAAGCGGAATATGGGATTTTGGTCAAAATTGTTCAGAAAAAGGAAATACCAGGAGAACGGCCCCGAGGACTGGGAGAATCCTGTCTACGACAGGGACGACGTGGACTTCGGCCAGGAGGAGGAGCGCAGCCGCTATATCACCAACTGCCTGGAGCAGATGGGGGAGGCCACGAAGGAGATCGGCCTGCTGACAGGGGAGTATTCCCTGATTACCTCCTACCTGACGGACATGGAGGAGATAGAGGCGCTGCCGGAGACGGAGCGGGAGGGCCTGAACAGCATCGCCGGTAGGCTGGTGTCCCTGGAGCAGGAGAGCAAGCGCTACAAGGGCAGGAAGAACCGCATGAAGGACGCGGACTATTACAGGCTCCGGGAGCATGAGGGCGAGGTCGCGGAGGGCATCGCCAAGCTGAGGGAATGCGAGGAGTACGGCGGGAAGGTGAAGCAGGACCTCCAGCGGCTGGACAGGGAGCGCCATGCCTATGAGTACCGCAGGGAGGAGCTGAACGCCCTGATGGACAACCTGCGGGGGATGACGCTGATCTTCGTCACGGCTTTCGTGCTGTGCATGCTGATGCTGGTGGTCCTGCAGTTCGTCTTCCATATGGATACCCGGATAGGGTATCTGCTGGCGGTGGCGGCGGTGGCCCTGGCCGTGACGGTGACATGGGTGAAGTACACGGACGACGACAGGGAGCTGCACCAGGTGGAGATCGCGGTGAACAAGCTGATCCTCCTGCAGAACAAGGTGAAGATCCGGTACGTGAACAACAGGAACCTGACGGATTACCTCTATATGAAATACGGCACGGACAGCGCGGCGGCGCTGAACCGGCTGTGGAAGCAGTACCAGAGGGAGAAGGACGAGCGCCGGGAATTCGCGGAGGCCGAGGGCAAGGCGGAGTATTACCGCAGGCAGCTTCTGAACAAGCTGTCCCGCTACCGGATCGCCACGCCCCAGCGGTGGATCGGACAGGCGGCGGCCCTGCTGGACAGGCGGGAGATGGTGGAGATGCGCCATGAGCTGATCTCCCGCAGGCAGGCCCTGCGCAAGCAGATGGACTACAACCACAATGTGGCGGAGACTGCCAGGAAGGAGATCATGGACGTGGCGGGCAAATATCCCGCCTACGCCTCGGAAATCATGGAGATGGTGGCCAGGTACGAGGATTCTGCCTATTGACTTATGGCTTCTTGTAAGATATGATAGTGCAGTCAGAAACCAATGGGACAGACTATAAGGAGATTGCAGATGAGTATGGGAACGGACAAATATGTGAGCCCCCTGTCGGAGCGCTACGCCAGCAGGGAAATGCAGTACATTTTCTCGCCGGACATGAAATTCAGCACCTGGCGGCGGCTGTGGATCGCCCTGGCGGAGACGGAGAAGGAGCTGGGCTTGAGCCAGGACGGGAAGCCTGTCATCACCCAGGAGCAGATCGACGAGATGAAGGCCCATGTGGACGACATCAACTACGACGTGGCAAAGGCCAGGGAGCGTGAGGTCCGCCATGACGTGATGAGCCATGTGTACGCCTACGGGCAGCAGTGCCCCAAGGCCGCGGGCATCATCCACCTGGGGGCCACCTCCTGCTACGTGGGGGACAATACGGACATCATCGTCATGCGGGAGGGACTGAGGCTCCTGAAGAGGAAGCTGGTGAACGTAATCGCCGAGCTTGCCGATTTCGCGGAAAAGTACAAGGCCCAGCCCACCCTGGCCTTCACCCATTTCCAGCCTGCCCAGCCCACCACGGTGGGGAAGCGGGCCACGCTGTGGGCGCAGGAGTTCTATCTTGACCTGGAGGATCTGGACTATGTGCTGGGGAACATGAAGCTTTTGGGCTCCAAGGGCACCACCGGCACCCAGGCCTCCTTCCTGGAGCTGTTCGACGGAGACCAGGAGACCATCGATAAGATAGACCCCATGATCGCGGAGAAGATGGGGTTCGCGGAGTGCTTCCCCGTGTCCGGCCAGACCTATTCCAGGAAAGTGGACACCAGGGTGGCCAACGTGCTGGCGGGCATCGCGGCCTCCGCCCACAAGATGAGCAACGACATCCGCCTGCTCCAGCACTTAAAGGAGGTGGAGGAGCCCTTCGAGAAGAGCCAGATCGGATCCTCGGCCATGGCCTACAAGCGCAATCCCATGCGCTGCGAGCGGATCGCCTCCCTGTCCAGATATGTGATGATAGACGCGCTGAATCCGGCCATCACCTCGGCCACCCAGTGGTTCGAGAGGACCCTGGACGATTCCGCCAATAAGAGGCTGTCCATCCCGGAGGGCTTCCTGGCGGTGGACGGCATCCTTGACCTGTGCCTGAACGTGGTGGACGGGCTGGTGGTGTACCCCAAGGTCATCGAGAAGCATCTCATGAGCGAGCTGCCCTTCATGGCCACGGAGAACATCATGATGGACGCCGTGAAGCTGGGGGGCAACCGCCAGGAGCTCCATGAGCGCATCCGGGAGCTGTCCATGGAGGCCGGGCGCAACGTGAAGGCGGAGGGGAAGGAGAACAACCTGCTGGAGCTGATCGCGGCGGATTCCGCTTTCCCCATGGGCCTGGAGGAGCTGCAGGCATCCATGGATCCCGCCAGATATGTGGGGCGCTCCAGGGAGCAGGTGGAGGCGTTCCTAAGGGATGTGATCCGTCCGGTGCTGGAGGAGAACAGGGAGCTGCTGGGCGTGAAGGCGGAAGTGAATGTATGACGACATGTGGAGACGAGATTGTAATCAATAATCGGGAGGCTTAGAATGGGCGGATTTTTTGGTGTTGCATCCAAGGAGGATTGTGTCTTTGACTTGTTCTTCGGAACGGACTATCATTCCCACCTGGGAACCAGGCGGGCGGGAATGGTGGTCTATGGAAAGGAAAAGGGATTCGACAGGGCGATCCACAACATAGAGAACGCGCCTTTTCGGACAAAGTTCGACAAGGATTTCAATGAGATGGAGGGGAACATCGGCATCGGCAGCATCTCGGACTTCGAGCCCCAGCCGCTGATGGTCCGTTCCCACCATGGGACATATGCCATCGCCACGGTGGGCAGGATCAACAACGCGGCCAAGCTCACGGAGGAGCTGCTCTCCAAGGGCCATGCCCATTTCCTGGAGATGAGCGGCGGGGACGTGAACGCCACGGAGCTGGTGGCCTATCTGGTGGATCAGAAGGACAACCTGGTGGAGGGCATCCGGTATGCCCAGGAATCCATCGACGGCTCCATGACGCTGCTGATCATGACGCCGAAAGGGATATATGCCGCCAGGGACATGCACGGCAGGACGCCTGTGTCCATCGGGAAAAAGGAAGGCGCATGGTGCGTCTCCTTCGAGAGCTTCGCCTATCTGAACCTGGGGTACGAATTCCAGAGGGAGCTGGGTCCCGGCGAGATAGCGGTGATAACGCCCGAGGGGATTCATACTTTGATGCAGCCCGGGAAGGAGATGAAGATCTGTACCTTCCTTTGGGTGTACTATGGGTATCCCACATCCTCCTACGAGGGGATCAGTGTGGAGAAGATGCGGTACAACTGCGGCGCGCTGCTGGCGGAGAGGGACGACGTGAAGCCGGATACCGTGGCAGGGGTGCCGGACTCCGGTACGGCCCATGCCATCGGCTATGCCAACAAGTCGGGGATACCCTTCTCCAGGCCTTTCGTCAAATATACGCCTACCTGGCCCAGGTCCTTCATGCCCACCATACAGACCCAGCGGAACCTGATCGCCAAGATGAAGCTGATCCCGGTGAAGGATCTGATTCAGGGGAAGAGCCTGCTGCTGATCGACGATTCCATCGTCCGGGGGACGCAGATGCGGGAGACCACGGAATTCCTCTACCACAGCGGCGCCAAGGAGGTGCACATCCGTCCCGCCTGCCCGCCGTTGATGTTCGGCTGCAAGTATCTGAATTTCTCCAGGTCGAAGTCGGAGATGGACCTGATCGCCAGGAGGGTGCTGAAGGAGATGGAGCAGGAAGGGCGGGAAATCGACCTGAAAGCGTATGTGAATCCCGATACGGTGGAATACAAGGAGATGGTGGAGCGCATCGGGAAACAGCTGAACTTCACCACCCTGCGCTACCACAGGCTGGACGATATGATCGCCTCCGTGGGGATCGACAGGGAGAAGCTGTGTACTTACTGTTGGGACGGCCGCGAATAGCGTACAAGGCGAAAAGTTGATGGATTTTGTTTTTTTGAGTTTGGGGTGTTGGATGTGATAAGGATATGTTATGTTGTTGTAGTCTCCTTGCCGTTCGTGGTCTATTATATCTGCAAGGCGCATTATATAGAACGGCACGGGGAGCGCTATTCGGAGGAAGCGCGCTATAAGATGGCAAGGAAGTGCATCAGGATCATGATGCGAAACGGGAGGATAGAGACGGAGAGCTTCGGGCAGGAGCTGTTGCCCGAAGACGGCGGCTATGTCATGTACTCCAACCACCAGGGCAAGTATGACACGCTGGGGATCATGAGCTCCCATCCCAAGCCCTGCACCATCGTCATAGACGCCTACCGCTCCAGGCTGCCCATCACGGACACTTTCATCGACCTGGTGCAGGGCAGCAGGCTGGACAAGACGGACATGAAGAAGCAGCTGAAGACCATCCTGCAGATTGCCGACGAGGTGAAGAACGGCAGGCGCTATATCATATTTCCCGAAGGCGGCTATGACCACAACAAGAACGAGCTGCAGGATTTTCTGGCCGGTTCCTTTAAGTGCGCCACCAGGGCCAAGGCCCCCATCGTGCCGGTGGCCATCATCGATTCCTACAAGCCCTTCGGGGTGAATTCCCTGCGGAAGGTGAAGACCCAGGTGCATTTCCTGGAGCCGATCCGCTATGAGGAGTACGGGAAGATGACCACGGCGGAGATAGCCGGGATGGTGAAGGACAGGATAGCGTCCACCATCGACACGGAGCTGAGCCGCAGGGGCCGACAGGAGATGCGCGATGCTTCGTGAGGAGACATTCGTGATGGGGCCGAAGGGCCGAAAATCTGTCTTGACAGACATACCGCTGGTATGTTAATATAAATACCAGCGGTAGGTATGCAAAGGGGTGAGGGAGCATTGGCGAGGAACAAGCATCCGGAGGAGACGGTTGAGCTGATATTGGACGTGGCCTTTCGCCTGTTCATGGAGAAAGGGTATGAGCACACCTCCATCCAGGACATCATCGATGGACTGGGGGGGCTCAGCAAAGGCGCCATCTACCATCATTTCCATATCAACAACGCAATTTAAACTAATAACATTTTTTGCAGTAAT
>CAMTBF010000074.1 GCA_947068385.1 uncultured Lachnospiraceae bacterium | reverse complement strand
GCAGATAGAAGACATAGGCTATGAGGAAAAGCTTCGCCAGGACGGCCTGGAAACCATTCTGAAATACGGTATTGCCTGTAACAGGAAGAAATGCAGGGTCATGATAGAAAGTTAGGGCAAATTTGTCAAAATTTGTCGATGACTTCCTCTTTACAAGAAGCCGAATCCGTCTTATAATAGACTACGTAAAAGGGGAATTCAAAACAGCGGGATTAGCCGGCAGAAGCTAGGCCGCTGTTTTGATATTCATAGGCACTGTCCGGGAATTTTGCGGCAGGCCCATATTCCCTGCCAGCACAACGGAATCGCCCCTCATAACCCTTCCTCATAAACGATATACGCAAAAGACGCATGGCGCACAGACACTGCCCCATGCGTCTTTTGTGCTCCCGCCCCGCATGTTTCCAATAAAAACCACAACCTCAATATTATAAGTTGGAATTCCCCCCACAATCTGCTATAATGAAAGCGTCTCAGGAACCTGAGCCATCGAAACAAAAAATCCAATCCCCAAAGGAGGGACAGCATGAAATATGATTATCTGATCGTCGGAGCCGGCCTGTTCGGAGCGGTCTTTGCCCGGGAGGCGAAGGACAGGGGGAAGAAATGCCTGGTGGTGGAGCGGCGGGACCACATCGCCGGGAATGTCTACTGCGAGGAGGTCCACGGCATCCAGGTGCACCGGTACGGGGCCCATATCTTCCACACCTCGGACAGGCGGGTCTGGGACTATGTGTGCCGGTTCGCGGAGTTCAACAATTATGTCAACTCTCCCATCGCCCGCTACAAGGACGAGCTCTACAACCTGCCCTTCAATATGAACACCTTCAGCAAGATGTGGAACATCGCCACGCCGGCCCAGGCCCAGGAGATTATCGCGTCCCAGATCGCGGACCTGGGCATCATGATGCCGAAGAACCTGGAGGAGCAGGCCCTTTCTCTGGTGGGCCGGGATGTATATGAGAAGCTGATAAAGGGTTATACTGAGAAGCAGTGGGGGCGGGACTGCCGCGACCTGCCGGCCTTCATCATCAAGCGCCTGCCCCTGCGCTTCACCTATGACAACAATTACTTCAATGACCGCTACCAGGGCATCCCCATCGGAGGCTATACGGAGCTGGTGGAGAAGCTGCTGGCGGGCACGGAGGTGCGCCTGAAGGTGGACTATCTGAAGAACCGCCAGGAGCTGGACGGCCTGGCGGACAAGATCATCTACACGGGCATGATAGACCAGTTCTACGATTATGCCCTGGGCGTGCTCCAGTACCGCAGCGTCCGCTTCGAGACCGAGGAGCTGGAGATGGAGAATTACCAGGGCAATGCCGTGGTGAACTATACGGAGCGGGAGGTCCCCTTCACCAGGATCATCGAGCACAAGCACTTCGAGTTCGGGAAGCAGCCCACCACCATCATCTCTCGGGAGTACTCCAGCGAGTGGAAGAAGGGGGACGAGCCCTACTATCCCGTGAACGATGACCGGAACAATGCCCTGTACGCCCAGTACCGGGAGCGGGCCGAAAAAGAGGCCAGGGTCATCTTCGGCGGCAGGCTGGGGGGCTATAAGTATTACGACATGGACAAGGTGATCGCGGCGGCGCTGGAGCTGTGCGGCACGGAGCTGGGATAGGAGGGCGGCGGAATGAACATCATCTTATTATCCGGAGGAAGCGGCAAGCGCCTGTGGCCTCTGTCCAACGACATCCGTTCCAAGCAGTTCATCCGGATGCTCTCCGACGGGCAGGGGGGCTTCGAGTCCATGCTGGGCAGGGTCTACCGCCAGATATCCGCGGTGGATCCCCTAGCGCGGATCACCATAGCCACCGGCAGGAAGCAGGTGAGCCTGATCAAGAACCAGCTGGGGGACAGGGTGAACGTCTGCGTGGAGCCCTGCCGCCGGGACACCTTTCCGGCGGTGTGCCTGGCGGCCAGCTATCTGCGGGACGTGCAGGGCGTGGGGGAGGAGGAGCCCGTGGTGGTCTGCCCGGTGGACCCTTACGTGGAGGAGCCCTATTTCCGGGCCCTGCAGGAGATGGCGCAGATGGCGGGGGCAGGCGGCGCGAACCTGTACCTGATGGGCATCGAGCCCACCTATCCCAGCGAGAAATACGGCTATATCATCCCCGCGTCCTCTGAGCGGGTCAGCGGCGTGGACACCTTCCGGGAGAAGCCGGACGTGGCCACGGCCCGGGAGTATATCGCCCAGGGGGCCCTCTGGAACGGCGGCGTGTTCGCCTTCCGGCTGGGGTATCTGCTGGAGAAGGCCCATGAGCGCATGGACTTTCGGGATTATCAGGATCTGTTCCGCCGGTACGGGGACATGGAGAAGATCAGCTTCGACTACGCCGTGGCGGAGCGGGAGCCGGAGATCCGGGTGCTGCGCTTCGGGGGCCAGTGGAAGGACCTGGGCACCTGGAACACCTTCGCGGAGGCCATGGCGGACAATGCCCTGGGGCGGGCCACCCTGAACGGGACCTGCGAGAACACCCATGTGGTGAACGAGCTGAACATCCCCATCCTCTGCATGGGCTGCCGGGACATGGTGGTGGCCGCCAGCAGCGACGGCATCCTGATCTCGGACAAGGAGCAGAGCAGCTACATCAAGCCCTATGTGGAGCGGATAGAGCAGCAGGTCATGTACGCGGAGAAGTCCTGGGGGAGCTTCACCGTCCTGGACGTGCAGGAGGACAGCCTGACGATCAAGATCGTCCTGCTGCCGGGACATGCCCTGCATTACCACAGCCATGAGCACCGGGACGAGGTCTGGACGGTGATGGGCGGCAGGGGGAAGGCCGTGATCGACGGCGTGGAGCGCAGCGTCTCCCCGGGGGACGTGATCTCCATGCCGGCAGGGTGCAGGCACACCGTCTCCGCGGAAAGCGAGCTGAAGATCATCGAGGTGCAGATAGGCAAGAACATCTCCGTGGAGGACAAATGCAAGCACGAGCTGTAAAATATTCTGCGAAAAATTGCCTTTTCAGGCATGATATGGTATGATAGGGCAAAACAAGGCCGTCCCCGGCGGAAGGATTTCCGGCAGAGGCGGGATGGAGGAGACATGGGAATGGAGCAGTTGGCGATATTCGGCGGCGCCCCGGTGCGGGAGACGCCTCTTGGCTACGGAAGGCAATGCATTGAGGAGGACGACATACAGGCGGTGGCGGAGGTGCTGCGAAACGGCGACCTGACCTGCGGGCCCATGATCGCCGCGGCGGAGCGGAAGCTCTGCCAGGTCACGGGCGCTAAGTACGCGGTGGTGGTGAGCAACGGCACGGCGGCGCTGCACCTGGCGGCCATGGCGGCGGGCTTCCGGGAGGGGGACGAGGTCATCGTCAGCCCCATCACCTTCGCCGCGTCGGCGAACTGCGTCCTCTACTGCGGCGCGAAGCCCGTGTTCGCGGACATCGATTCGGAGACCTACAATATCGACCCCGCCGCCATCGAGAGGCTGGTCACCCCCCGCACCCGCGGGATCGTGGCGGTTGACTATACCGGTCAATCCATACGGCACAGGGAGATCGGGGAGATCTGCAGGAGGCACGGCCTGACCCTCATCGAGGACGCGGCCCATGCCATCGGCACCCGGTACTGCGGGCAGCCCGTGGGGAGCATTGCGGACATGACGTGCTTCAGCTTCCACCCGGTGAAGACCGTCACCTCCGGCGAGGGCGGCGCGGTGACCACCGATGACGAGGGCGTCTACCGCAGGCTGCTGCGCCTGCGGGCCCACGGCATCACCCGCGACCGGGAGGAGATGGTGCATCCCACGGACGCATTGTGGTACAATGAGCAGGTGGAGCTGGGCTTCAACTACCGGATGACGGACATCCAGGCGGCGCTGCTGATAAGCCAGCTCTCGAAGCTGGACAGGTTCGCGGCCCGCAGGAGGGAGATCGTGGCGAAGTATGACGCGGCCCTGGCGGAGGTTCCGGAGGTGGCTGTCCAGCGGGAGATCCCGGAGTCGGATACGGTGCGGCATCTGTACGTCCTGCGTCTGCGGCCGGAGCGGCTGCGCTGCGACAGGCGGCAGTTCTTCGACGCGCTGCGGGCGGAGAACATATATTCCCAGGTGCACTATCTGCCGGTCTACTGGCATTCCTACTACGAGAAGCTGGGCTATGGGAAGGGGCTGTGCCCCAACGCGGAGAGGCTCTATGAGGAGATCATGAGCCTGCCCCTGTTCTATGGCCTGACGGATGAAGACGTGGACAGCGTCATCGCCGCCGTGAGGAAGATAGCGGCCTATTACCGGAGATGATGGAAGGAAGGTCCCATGGCCGCGAAGGGAAGGAAAGCGGCCATGGCCGGAGGGATGGGGATATGGATTGTGCAAAAAAGGACAGGAGGGCGCGGGCCATAGATGGGGCGGTGTTCGCCCTGTTGCTGGCGCTGGCGTCGGCAGTCACCCTGAAGCTGTTTTACGGGCAGACCTACTGGGACGTGGACTCTGACATGGAAGCCTATATTCTGGAGATGCAGGGCCTGGAGAGCGGGTACAGCTTTCCCTATCCTGTCTTTTTCAAGCTGGCGGCCCTGATCCATCTGTTCGCCTCCCCGGAGCTGTCCGTGGCGCTGGCCACCATGCTGCTCAACGGGCTGGCGATGACGGTGACGAAGCTGGCCCTCAACCGCCTGGCGCTGCCCGGGCTGGAGGAGGGCTTCCGCGCCAGGGCAGGCCGGCATCCGGGGACGGCCCGGCCCCGGAACGGAGAGGGGGCGGCTGCGTGGCAATGGCTTCCCCGGGTCCTGGTCAGCCTGCTGGCGGTGTCCCTCTTCTTCCTCTCCATGCTGTATCCGCCCGCGGGCATCTACCTGCCGGGCATCCGGTTCCGGTATGTGGGCGTGTTCTCGGCCAACCCCTTCCACAATGCCACTTATATGGCGGCCAGGCCCTTCGCGATCCTGGCGTTCCTCTGGTACGTGAAGCTGCTGCCCGTGTATGAGGAGGGGGCCGCGCCCAGGGACTATGTGCTGTTCTCCATTTTCCTGCTGGCCGCCACCATGACCAAGCCCAGCTTTACCTTGGTGCTGGTCAGCGGGGCGGGCCTGCTGATGCTCTGGAGGCTGTTCCGGGCGGGCTTTCGGAACTTCCGCCCTACGGTGGCGCTGGGGCTTTGCTTCGTGCCCACCTTCCTGGACCTGCTGTACCAGTACAAGGGGGTGTTCGTGGCGGCGGAGGCGGGACAGGAGCGGGGGCTGGGCTTCTGTCTCGGGGAGGTCTGGGCGGATTACTGCGGCAACATCCCCCTGGGCGTCTGCCTGGCCATGGGATTCCCCCTGGCGGTGCTGGCGCTGAACTTTGGGGAGTGCAGGAGGGACACGATGCTGCGCTTCTCCTGGCTGCTGTATGTGGTGAGCTTCGCGGAAGCGTTTTTCCTATATGAGAAGGGGTTCCGGAAGGTGGACTTCAATTTCTCCTGGGGCTATATGTACGGCATCTTCTTCTGCCATTTCGCGTCCCTTCTGATGCTGCTGCGGGTCACGGGGCGAAAGCTGGCACGGGGGAAGGGGGCCTGCCGGGAGGAAGGGGAGCCCGGAGCCGGGCGCAGGGGGGTCTGGATGCGCAGGAAGCGCGGCGCGGCGATCCTGCTCCAGTGGGGGGCGTATCTGTGCCATGTGGCCTGCGGCGCGTTCTACTTCGCGGATATGCTGCACGGCGGCACATACTATTGAGGAGGCCGCGGCGGAAGGAGAGAGGCGCGCGGGAGCGGAGGAAAGGGCAGTGCAGATGGATAAGATAGCAGTATTGATTCCCTGTTATAACGAGGAGCAGACCATAGCCAAGGTGGTGGACGATGTAAAGGCGGCCCTGCCGGAGGCCGTGGTCTATGTCTATGACAACAATTCCACCGACCGGACGGTGGAGCTGGCGAGGGGCCACGGGGCCGTAGTCCGTTATGAGCGCAAGCAGGGCAAGGGGAACGTGATCCGCAGGATGTTCCGGGAGATCGACGCCCTGTGCTACCTGATGATCGACGGGGACGACACCTATCCCTTGGACTGCGCCAGGGAGATGGCGGACAAGGTGCTGGGGCAGGGCGCGGACATGGTGGTGGGGGACAGGCTCTCCTCCACCTATTTCACGGAGAACAAGCGGCCCTTCCACAACTTCGGCAACAGCCTCATGCGCACGGGCATCAACGGGCTGTTCCACACGGACATCAAGGACATCATGACGGGCTACAGGGCCTTCAGCTATGAGTTCGTGAAGACCTTCCCCGTGTTCTCCAAGGGCTTCGAGATAGAGACGGAGATGACGATCCACGCGGTGAACTACAATATGCAGGTGGAGAACGTGGTGGTGGAGTACCGGGACAGGCCGGAGGGCAGCCAGTCCAAGCTGAACACCTACAGCGACGGGCTGCGGGTCATCCGGAAGATGCTGCAGCTCTACCGCAACTACAGGCCGGCCCGGTTCTTCGGAGCCATCTGCCTGCTCCTGGTGGCGGCGGCGCTGCTGTTCATGCTGCCCATCCTCCGGGAATACCTTGCCACGGGGCTGGTGCCCCGGTTCCCCACGCTGATCGTCTGCGGGTTCATGGTGCTGGCGGGGATCCAGTCCTTCTTCGCGGGCATGATATTAGAGGTCCTGGCGGCGAAGGACAGACGGGATTTCGAATACCGCCTGACCAAGGTCTGCGCCGGGAAGAGGGAAGGTCCGGATGGGGATGGTAGATAAGGTCATAATCGGGGCCGGGCTGTACGGGCTGTACGCGGCGCTGCGCTGTGCCAGGATGGGCCAGCGGGTGGCGGTGCTGGAGATGGAGGACACGGCCTTCGCCAGGGCCACATATGCCAACCAGGCCAGGGTGCACATGGGCTACCACTACCCCAGGTCCCTGTCCACGGCCCGGAAGAGCGCCGGGTATTTCAGGCGGTTCGTGGAGGACTACGGCTTCTGCATCCACTCCCGGTTCCAGCAGGTGTACGCCACCTCCAGGCATTTCTCCTGGACGGACGCGGGGGAGTTCGTGAAGTTCTGCAGGGACGCGGGAATCTTCTGCGAGGCGCTGCCGGTGGAGCGGTACTTTAAGGAGGGGAGCTGCGACGGGGCTTTCCTCACGGAGGAATACACCTATGACGCGGCGATCCTGCGGGACTTCTTCCTGGAGGAGCTGGGAAGGCACAGCGGCGTGGAGCTGCTCTGGGGCAGGAGGATCCTCCGGATCGTGGAGCGGGGGGACCGGTATGAGGTCCATGCCCTGCACCGGGGGCGGGAGGAGCGGTACGAGGCCCCCTTCGTGCTGAACGCCACCTATGCCTCGGTGAACCAGGTGCTGGGGCTGGTGGAGGCCGGGGAGGGCGGGGACTTCCGGCCCTTCCCGATCAAGTATGAGCTGTGCGAGATCATCCTTTGCAGGGTGAACGACCGGCTGCGGGACGTCGGGCTGACGGTGATGGACGGCCCCTTTTTCTCCATCATGCCCTTCGGGAGGACGGGATGCCATTCCCTGACCTCCGTCACCTTCACGCCCCACAAGACCAGCAGGGAGACCGTGCCGCGATTCCCCTGCATGGAGGGCACGGACTGCGGGGGGAGGCTGGGGAACTGCAATACCTGCGCGGCGAGGCCGGAGAGCACCTGGGAGTACATGGCCGCCCTGGCCAGGAAATATGTGCGGGAGGAGTACCGGTTCGCCTACGAGAGGTCGCTGTTCTCCGTGAAGCCAGTGCTGAAGGCCTCCGAGATAGACGATTCCAGGCCTACGGTGATTCGGTTCGCCACCAGGCGGCCCACCTTCCTGAGCGTGCTGTCGGGGAAGATCAATACGGTCTATGACCTGGACGAGTTTCTGGACGAAAAATAAAGCGAGAATGGAATGCCGGGAGATGCTACAGAGTAAGGAAAAGAATTTTGTGTCCTGCGTGATATATCTCCACGATGAGGGAGAGCGGATCGGGGAGTTCCTGGGACTGGTCTGCGGCGTGATGCGGGAGAATTTTGAAAAATATGAGATCGTCTGCGTGGACGACGGCTGTGCGGACGACACCGTGGAGCAGCTGCGGGCCTTCCTGGAGGGGCTGCCCGAGAAGCCCGTGGCGAGCCTGATCCATCTGAGCTACTATCAGGGCATGGAGAGCGCCATGAACGCCGGAAGGGATCTGGCGGTGGGGGACTTCCTGTTCGAGTTCGACGGCTGCGAGGCGGATTTCGAGCCCGGGCTGGTGATGGAGGCGTACCGCAGGGCCCTGGAGGGCGTGGACGTGGTGGCGGCCGCGCCCAGGTACGGGATCCCGTTCAGCTCCAGGCTCTTCTACATGGTGTACAACTGGGGGAACCGGTTCCGGGTGAAGCTGGAGCAGGAGCGCTTCCGGCTGGTGTCCAGGCGGGCGGTGAACCGGGTGAACCAGATGAACGCCTACATCCCCTACCGGAAGGCCATGTACATGAACTGCGGGCTGAAGGCGGAGACCATACATTACGACAATAAGGAATTGACGAGGAAGCATAAGAACAGGGAGGAATGGGGGAACCGCAGGGCCCTGGCCACGGACACGATCATCATCTTCACCAATGTGCTGGAGAAGATCTCCCTGGCCGTGAGCGTGGTGCTGCTGGGGGCGCTGCTGGTCATGTTCGGCTACCTGGTCTATTCCGTCTTCAGCAGGAACCGCCCCGTGGAGGGCTGGCTGTCGATCATGTCCCTGATGTCCTTCGGGTTCTTCATGATGTCCGTGATGCTGACATTAATCCTGAAGTACCTGTCGGTGCTTTTGAACATGGGCTTCAAGCGGCAGCGCTATGTGATAGAAGGGGTGGAGAAGCTGACATAATGAGATGGACGATCATATTTCCGGTGCTGAATGAGAGGCTGCGGCTGGAGAGCGGCGTGGTGCGGACGGTGGAGCATCTGGAATCCATCGGGTTCGAAGACTATGAGATAATCATCGTGGACAACGGCTCCGAGGACGAGACGCCCCGGATTGCCGCCGGGCTCTGCGCCAGGTATGGGAGGGTCAGGTACGAGAGGATCCAGGTTCGAGGGGTGGGCGCTGCCTTCCGCAGGGGGGTGGAGCTGTCCCGGGGCGATGTGGTGGGCTATATGGACATCGACCTGTCCACCGATATCCGGCACCTGGGGGAGGCCATCCGGATATTTGAGGAGCGGCCGGAGGTGGCCTATATCAACGGGAGCCGGTTCGCCAGGGAATCCGACACAAGGGGGCGGAAGTGGTACCGCAGGCTCACCTCCCGGGGGCTGCTGATATTGCTGAAGCTGTTCCTGGGGATGAAGTCCACGGACGCCATCTGCGGGTTCACCTTCCTGCGGCGGGAGACGGCGCTGGCTTTGGTGGAGGGCTGCAGCCGGGATAACGGGTGGTTCTACATGATAGAGTTCCTGCTGCGGGCGGAGAAGCGGGGGGTGGAGATCCTGGACTACCCCGTGGAGTGGCAGGAAGACTACAATACCACAGTCAAACTGTTCCGGACGATTTGCGATTATCTGGTGCAGATCGCCCGGCTGTTTTGGGAATTCTATATAAAGAAGAACATTTGACGGGAGCTGCCCGGAGCTGCCGCGGGGCGGGGATACGGGAACGGGCGGAAAGGATATAGGAAGGGTACTGCGACATGAGCACAGACATCAGACGGATCGACCTGACAAGGGACTATGAGGCCCACAGAGAGGAATACAGGCAGGCCATAGAAGCCGTCTGCCGGGAGGCGGCCTTCTCCGGCGGGAAATACGCGGATGCCTTTGACAGGGAGTTCGCGGCCTATGTGGGAACCCCTTACGCCTGCGGCGTGAACAACGGCACCTCGGCCCTGCACCTGGCCATGCTGGCCCTGGGGGTGGGGCCGGGGGACGAGGTCATCGTGCCGGCCAACACCTACATCGCTACGGCGTGGGGGGTGAGCTACACCGGGGCCGTGCCCGTGTTCGTGGACTGTACTGCTGATACCTGGGAGCTGGACACGTCCCTGCTGGAGCGCAGCGTCACCCCCAGGACGAAGGGCATCCTGGGCGTCCATCTGTACGGACAGCCCTTCGACTACGCGGGGGCCAGGGAGGTGGCGGACAGGCACGGGCTCTTTGTGGCGGAGGACTGCGCCCAGGCCCACGGCGCCAGGTTCGGGGGCAGGAACGTGGGCACCCTGGGCGACGTGGCCTGCTTCAGCTTCTATCCGGGCAAGAACCTCTACGCCTTCGGGGAGGGCGGCAGCGTCACCTGTAAGGAGGAGGCTTACTACAGGCATATGACCCGGCTGAAGAACCAGGGCTGCGATGTGGCTTATCATCATGACGAGATCGGATACAATTACCGCCTGGAGGGGCTCCAGGGGGCGGTGCTGTCCGTGAGCCTGAGATACCTCCCCCGGTGGACGGCCAGGCGGCAGGAGATCGGGAGGCGCTATGAGCGGGAGATCGTGAACCCCCTGATCCAGATGCAGGCGCATCCCGCCGGGACGGAACCGGTCTATCACCTGTTCGTAGTCCAGATGGAGGAGCGGGACAGGTTCATCCGGTACATGGCGGAGGCGGGAGTGGAGTGCCACAGGCATTACCCCGTGCCTTGCCACCTGCAGAAGGCCTATGCCCATCTGGGGCACAGGAGGGGCGACTGCCCCAACGCGGAGCGGCTGGCGGACCGCTGCGTGACATTGCCGCTGTTCCCCGAGATGCGGGAGGAGGAGGTCGCCAGGGTGATAGAGCTGTGCAACCGGTTTCGGTAGGCCTGGCGGCAGAGAGCGGATGGGGCATGGAACCGCCCACAGGAGGCGCCGAGCCTGAGGGCATCGGGGCATGGAGGGACTAGGAGGTGCGAATTGGACAGGAAGGAATATACGGACAGGGACGCGGGCATCTATCTGCGCCTGATGACCTATGAAGACACAGACCTGATTGTGACATGGCGCAACAGCGAGGCCGTGCGCAGGAACTTCATCTACCAGGAGGCGTTCACCAGGCAGGGGCACGAGAGCTGGATTAGGAACATGGTGGAGACGGGCAGGGTGGTGCAGACGATCATCTGCGACCTGGCCACGGACAGGCCCCTGGGGAGCGTCTACATCCGGGACATCGACAGGCAGCACAACAAGGCGGAGTACGGCATCTTCATCGGCGAGG
>CAMTBF010000073.1 GCA_947068385.1 uncultured Lachnospiraceae bacterium | reverse complement strand
TTCTCCTTTCCCAAAAAGAAGAGGAAATAAGACAGAATGAGAATCGGAACAGGATATGACGTGCACAGGCTTGTCCCGGACAGGGACTTGGTGATCGGCGGCGTGAGGATACCCTATGAGAAGGGGCTGCTGGGCCATTCCGATGCGGATGTGCTGCTCCACGCCGTCATGGACGCCCTGCTGGGGGCGGCGGCGCTGGGGGACATCGGGAAGCATTTTCCGGACAGCGACCCGGCTTACAAGGGGATTTCCTCCCTGACGCTTCTGGAGAAGGTGGGGGATCTCCTTGGGGAGAAGGGCTTTGTGGTGGAGAACATCGACTCCACCATCATCGCCCAGGCTCCAAAGATGCGCCCCTATATCGATGCCATGCGGGAGAACATCGCCAGGGCCCTCGGGCTGGAGGCGGAGTTCGTCAGCGTGAAGGCCACCACGGAGGAGGGGATGGGCTTCACGGGGGCGGGCGAGGGGATTTCGGCCCAGGCCGTGTGCCTGCTGACCAGCCCCTTTGACCTGACGGCCCAGCAGATCGCGGGAGGCTGTGAGGGCTGCAGCGGCTGCCGGAGGGCATAGGCTGTGATGTTTGGCTCTTTTTTGGGTTCTTTTTCACAAAAGCATTGACAGAACCGGGTTTTTTGCATATTCTGTTTAAGTAGGAACCATAGAAGGAAATGCTGGGAACGGAGAGAGTACTTTTCGGATGACAGGGGCGTAATGTGCGTCCCGTTCATCGTGCCAGGGTGTCAGAGAGGGGCTGTTGGTTTGGGACAGGAGCGTTCCATGGAGCTGGAAGCAGTCCTCACCGGCGGAAAAGGAAGTGCATCCGGGAGCAGGCTGGCTGAGAGGGCAGGCAGAGCTGTCGATTCGTAAAGGACGGCGAGGGCCGGGCCAGGTAGGCGGGCACGTTGGCGCGCGTTAAGCGCATAGAGGGAAAGGCCTGTGGGCCTTTAAGTAGAGTGGAACCGCGGATACATCCGTCTCTAAGGAGATGGATTGTCCGCGGCTTTTGTTTGAGGAGAGGCTTCAGGGCCATAAGAGGGACGGAAAGGGGGCTCATATGGGAATCATCGGCAATATTTTGGAGGAGATCCGCATCATCAGGGAGCGGGATCCGGCGATTCATTCTTCCATGGAGGTGTTCCTCTATCCCAGCTTCAAGGTGATGATCCATTATCGGATTGCCCACAGGCTGTACGGGAAGGGGCATTATTTCTGGGCCAGGTGGGTGTCCCAGAGGGGCGTGCGCAAGACGGGGATCGAGATCCATCCGGGCGCTAAGATCGGGAAGGGGTTCTTCATCGACCACGGCAATGGCGTCATTATCGGAGAGACTGCGGTCATCGGGGACAATGTGACCCTGTACCAGGGCGTGACTTTGGGCGGCACGGGCAAGGAGCACGGAAAGCGCCATCCCACCGTGGGCAACAATGTGATGATCAGCGCCGGGGCGAAGGTGCTGGGTTCGTTCACCATCGGGGACAATTCCAAGATCGGCGCGGGGAGCGTGGTCTTGAGCGAGGTGCCCCCCTGTTCCACCGTGGTGGGGGTGCCGGGCCGTGTGGTGAAGCGGGGCAACATGGCCCTGCCCCAGGAGACCCTGAACCAGACCGACCTGCCGGATCCGATTAAGGAGGACATCGCGCACTTGCAGCATGCCAACTCGGAGATGGTGAACCGGATCCTGGAGCTGGAGCAGCAGATAAAGGAGCTGAAGGCAAAGCCCTGAGGGGAAAGCCCAAAGGGATTTTTAGATACGTTTTTGGCCTGCCCCAGGGCGGGCGGAGAGGAGAGACATGGAGAACAAGCTAAGAATCTACAACACGCTCACCAGAAAGGTGGAGCAGTTCATTCCCAATGAGGAGGGAAAGGTGGCCATGTATACCTGCGGCCCTACCGTGTACCATTTTGCCCACATCGGGAACCTGAGAAGCTATATCATGGAGGATTTGCTGGAGAAGACGTTACGGTATATGGGCTATGACGTGAAGCGGGTCATGAACATCACGGACGTGGGGCATCTGTCCAGCGATGCGGACACCGGAGAGGACAAGATGCTCAAAGGGGCAAAGCGGGAGCACAAGACGGTGATGGAGATCGCGAAGTTCTACACGGACGCCTTTTTCGCCGACTGCGGGGATCTGAACATCAAGACGCCGGACGTGGTGGAGCCTGCCACCAACTGCATCCCGGAGTTCATCCATATGATAGAGGGGCTTATGGAGAAGGGCTTCGCCTACGAGAGCGGCGGGAACATCTATTTTGACACCTCTAAGCTGAAGGAGTATTACGTGCTGTCCAACCACAGCGAGGAGGAGCTGCTGGTGGGCGTGCGGGAGGATGTGGACGAGGACGAGAACAAGAGGAACAAGACGGATTTCGTGCTCTGGTTCACCAAGTCCAAGTTCGAGGATCAGGAGCTGAAGTGGGAGAGCCCCTGGGGGACAGGGTATCCCGGCTGGCATATAGAGTGTTCCTGCATCTCTATGAAGCACCTGGGCGAATACATGGACATCCACTGCGGCGGCGTGGACAACATCTTCCCCCACCACACCAACGAGATCGCCCAGAGCGAGGCCTATCTGGGGCATAAATGGTGCAACTACTGGTTCCATGTGCACCATCTCAACGACAAGGCAGGGAAGATGAGCAAGTCCAAGGGGGAGTTCCTGACGGTTTCCCTGCTGAAGGAAAAGGGGTATGACCCCAGGGTGTACCGCCTGTACTGCCTCCAGTCCCATTACCGCAAGCCATTGGAGTTCTCCTTTGAGGCCCTGGACAACGCGGTCGCGGCTTTCGACAAGCTGACCAAGCGCATCGGGAGCCTGCGGAAGGACGAGGGTGCGGTGGAGCCGGAGAAGTTCGATGCATGGAAGGCCCGCTTCCAGGCGGTGCTCTGCGACGACCTGAACTCCTCCATGGCGCTGACGGTGCTCTATGACATGCTGAAGGAGGATATGTCCGATGCCACGAAGGATGCCCTTGCGGAGGACTTCGACAGGGTGCTGTCCCTGGATCTGACCACGGCCTATGCCCAGAAGGAATCGGAAAACGGGGTGGACGCGGAGCTGGAGGCCTATGTCCTGGAGAGAATCGAGGAGCGCAAGGCTGCGAAGAAGGCCAGGGATTTTGCCAGGGCGGACGAAATCCGGGCCCAGCTTCTGGAGAAGGGGATTGTCCTGGAGGACACTCGCGAGGGCGTGAAATGGAAGAAGGCATGACGGAGGAGCAGGTAAAACGGGAGGAGAGCATTCCAGGGTCTAAGGGCATTCCACGACAGGAGGCCCACCGGGAGGCGGGCACCGGTTCCCAGAGCCTGCTGGAGATGATAATGGATACCTTTCCCGGAAAGAGCCAGGACATCCGCTCCTACTCCGCCCTGGCCCTGGCCTACATCGGGGACGTGGTGTACGACCTGATCATCCGCACGGTAGTGGTGTCCCGGGCCAACCGCCCTGTGAACGATCTGCACCGGATTACGGTGGGATACGTCAGCGCGGGGGCCCAGTCCAAAATCGTGCAGGCTCTGGCGGACAGCCTCACGGAAGAGGAGGAAGCGGTATACCGTCGAGGAAAGAATTCAAAACCGCACACCACCGCCAAGAACGCCAGCGTGGCGGATTATCTTAGGGCTACCGGCTTCGAGGCGGTACTGGGGTACCTTTACCTGAAAGGGGACATGGAACGGGCGCTGCACCTGGTAAAGGAGGGCATTGCCCTGGCCGGGCTGAAAATATGAGCCTGAGAGGGACAGGCTGGCAAAAGTGGTAGGGCGCCAAAGCGCGCAGAGAGGGATAGACATGAGATACGAGGAATTTACCATAGAGGGAAGGAACGCAGTGAAGGAAGCGTTCCGCTCCGGCAAGGTCATAGACAAGCTCTATGTCCAGGACGGCTGCCAGGACGGGCCGGTGGTAGCCATCAAGAAAGAGGCGAAAAAACATGATACCATCATTCGGTATGTGACCAGGGAACGGCTGGATCAGATGTCCGGCACGGGAAAGCACCAGGGGGTCATCGCCATGGCCGCGGCCTACGAGTACGCCACGGTGCAGGACATCCTCCAGACGGCAAAGGCGAAACAGGAGCCGCCCTTTGTGATTCTGCTGGACAATATCGAGGATCCCCACAACCTGGGCGCGATCATCCGCACGGCCAACCTGGCGGGGGCCCACGGGGTCATCATCCCCAAGAACCGTGCCGTGGGGCTGACGGCAGGGGTGGCCAGGGCCTCCGCAGGGGCGCTGAACTACACCCCTGTAGCCAAAGTCACCAACATGGCCAAGACCATCGAGGAGCTGAAGAAGCAGGGGCTATGGTTCGTCTGTGCCGACATGGGCGGCACCTCCATGTACGAGCTGGACATGAAGGGGCCCATCGGACTGGTCATCGGAAGCGAGGGCGAGGGCGTAGGGCGGCTGGTGAAGGAGAAGTGCGACATGGTGGCGGCCATCCCCATGAAGGGGGACATCGACTCCCTGAACGCCTCGGTGGCCGCCGGCGTGCTGGCCTATGAGATCCTGCGCCAGCGGAGCGCCCTGTAGGAGCGGTTTTTCAGAGCGGCGCTTTTTGCTTCGGCGTGTCGGGGAGGAGTCAGGGACATGGGTGAGCGTTATGAGAATTACAGGCAGCATGGCGACGGGGAGCTGATCGACCGGCTGCGCCGGGGAGAGACTCCCATCATGGACTATATCTGTGACAAATACAAGAACCTGGTGCGCAGCAAGGCGAAATCCATGTTCATCCTGGGCGCGGACAGCGAGGATCTGATCCAGGAGGGCATGATAGGGCTGTTCAAGGCCGTGCGGGACTATGACATGGGCCGGGATGCCAGCTTCAGCACCTTTGCGGAGCTGTGCATCAACCGCCAGATGTATACGGCGGTGCAGGCCTCCAAGCGGAAGAAGCATGTGCCGCTGAACACCTATGTGCCACTGGACGGGGAGGCGGCCGGGGACGACAGGGAAGGCCCGCGGCTGGCAGAGCTCCTGGCGGACACCACCAAGCTGAACCCGGAGGAGATGTTCCTGGACAAGGAGCGGGTGGCCTATCTGGAGAAGGCCATCGAGGAGGAGCTGAGCGAATTCGAGAAGCAGGTGCTGGACCTGTATATGACAGGCATGAGCTACAGCCAGATCGCCAGAGTGCTGGGCAGGGACGAGAAGGCCACGGACAATGCCCTGCAGAGGCTGAAGGCGAAGATTAGGAAGATGCTGTAAGTGGGGAGGGCCGTACATCTGAGAGGGTGTGCGGCTCTTTTTATATAATTTTTAGAAAAACAACAGATTCCGGTTATTGACATTGTATGATTCAGGGCATACAATCGGGAATGGAAAAACCGACCAGCTGGTCAGAATGCGAGAAGAAGTTCTAGGCGGCCAAAGGACGCCCGCCAAGAACTTCTAGGCTCGGCTTGCGAACAAGTTCGCCTTGCTCGCCAGTCTCGCATGGAAGAATGCCCAGAGTGCGGGCATTCTTCCGGAAACTGGAGCGTTTTAGGAGTGCTTCATTAAGGAGGTCTATATGATTTCGAAATTCAGTGTGCGGAAGCCTTATACGGTGTTGGTGGGGGTGGTGCTGGCCATCGTGCTGGGGGTGGTGTCTTTTACTCGGATGACCACGGATTTGTTGCCTAGCATTAGTCTTCCTTATGTTATTGTTATGACTACTTATCCGGGGGCTAGTCCGGAGACTGTGGAGATGGCTGTTACTCAGCCGGTGGAGGCTTCCATGGCTACGGTCAGCAATATCGAGAGCATCAGTTCTGTTTCTAATGAGAACTATTCCATGGTTATTTTGGAGTTTGCTCAGACTGCGGATATGAATGCGGTTTCGCTGGAGATTCGGGAGAGTTTGGACCAGATCAAGAGTTATTGGGACGATTCTATCGGGAATCCTATTATCATGAAGCTGAATCCTGATATGCTGCCGGTTATGATTGCGGCGGTGGGGGTGGAGGGCATGGACAATGCCCGGATCAGTACATATGTCCAGGATCAGGTCATGCCGGAGCTGGAGAGCATCGAGGGCGTGGCCAGCGTCAGCGCTACGGGATTGCTGGAGGAGAGCGTGAATGTCATCATCCGCCAGGATAAGGTGGATGCTGTCAATGAGAAGATATTCGCCGCTATCGATGACAAGATGAAGGATGCTGAGGAGGAGCTGGCGGACGGGCGGAAGGAACTGGAGGACGGCAAGGCGGAGCTGGAGGACGGGCGGAAGGAGCTTCTGGACGGCCAGCGGGAGCTTGCCAACGGAAGGAAGGAGCTGGAGGATGGCAAGGCGGAGCTGGAGAACGGCAAGGCGGAGCTGGAGAACCAGCAGGAGGCTATCAACAACCAGCTGGCGGTGCAGAAGAATTCCCTGTTGAGCGCAAAGGCCCAGTTGGAGGAGATCCAGACCAACCTGGCCACGGCCAAGCAGCTGAACGACGGGCTGCAGCAGATGGCTTCCAGCCTTGGCCCGATTCAGGAGAACAGGGGAGAGCTGGAGCGGCTGCTGGGCGGCGGCTATACGGCCAGATATACGGAATACATGACCGCATGGGGCGAGTCCCTGGGGACGCTGGTGGGAATCCTCCAGGAGGGCGGCATGGACGAGCAATCGCTGGGGGCGATCGTCGGGGCGGTGGAGGCCATGTCCGGGTCCAGGAACAATATCGAACAGCTGCGCCAGGAGTTTATCGGGAATGGCGCTTTGGAGCTGCTGGCATCCACGGACGAGCAGATGGCCCAGATCATCAATGCCGCCCTGGCGCTGGATTCCTGGTGCCCCGGCCTGGATATCCAGATTCCTCCGGATGCCCTGACCAATCCGGATGCCATGCAGGAAATCATCCAGCGGCTGCAGGAGTCGGTGCAGAACCTGCAGGAGAACGCACAGGCGCTGGCGACTACGGTGGGCACGGCTTTGGGGGCCTGCGAGATGGCGGCGGGGCAGATGCTCTCCCCCCAGGTCTGTGAGCTGCTGGAGCAATACGAAGGCATGCAGACCTCCCTGACGGCCCTGACCAACGGCCTGGGCTATGAGGGATACGTGGCCCAGATCAACGCTGTCCTGGCCAGCCAGAACGTCACCGACCTGTCCAAGGCCATAAACGATATCAACGCCGGACTTGTGGCCATCGAGAAGGGCCAGATGACCGCGGCGATAGAATTCGCCAACGGCAAGGCCACCATCTCCATGGGAGAGTATCAGCTGGAGCTGGCCGAAACCCAGCTGGACAGCGGCGAGGAGCAGATCAAAAGCGGCTTAGAGCAGATGGACGATGCGGCCAAGCAGCTGGAGGATGCCGAGAAGCAGCTGGAGGAGGGCGAGGAACAGCTTGCGGAGGCCAAGGAGAATGCCTACGAACAGGCCGACATGACGGATAAGCTCACGGTGGACACCATCAAGGGGCTGCTCACCGCCCAGAACTTCTCCATGCCCGCGGGCTATGTGACGGAGGAGGGCATCAGCTACATGGTGCGGGTGGGCGACAAGCCCTCCACCGTGGAGGAGCTCCAGGCGCTGCCCTTGATGGATCTGCATATGGACGGCGTGCCCGTGATCACCCTGGGGGATGTGGCGGATGTGTTCTACACGGACAATTCCGGGGAAATCTATGCCAATGTGGACGGCAGCGCCGGGGTCATGCTGACCATCCAGAAGCAGACCGGGTATTCCACCGGCGAGGTGTCGGACAGGCTGGCGGAGCGCTTCGGGGAGATGATGGAGGAGAATGCGGATCTGTCCCTGATTACCCTGATGGACCAGGGCATCTACATCGACCTGGTGATGGACTCCATCATCAACAATATTCTCTTCGGCGCAGTGCTGGCCATATTGATCCTGATCATATTCCTGAAGGACTTAAGGCCCACCATGGTGGTGGCGTTCTCCATCCCGGTGAGCCTGGTGACGGCCATCGTGTGCATGTACTTCAGCGGCGTGACCCTGAACATCATCTCGCTGTCGGGGCTGGCCCTGGGCATCGGCATGCTGGTTGACAACTCGATTGTAGTCATAGAGAACATCTACCGCATGCGCAGCGAGGGGCGCTCCGTGCAGGAGGCGGCTATAGAGGGGGCCAGAGAGGTGGCCGGGGCCATCCTGGCATCCACCCTGACCACGGTGTGCGTGTTCCTGCCCATCGTGTTCACCGAGGGCATCACAAGGCAGCTTTTCGTGGACATGGGCCTGACCATCGCCTACTCCCTGCTGGCAAGCCTTGTGATTGCTTTGACGGTGGTTCCGGCCATGTCCTCCAAGCTCCTGGTGCGGACGAAGGAGCAGAAGGAGGGGAAAATCTTCGGCGGCCTGGTGCGGGGCTATGAGAAGCTGCTGCGGGGCGCCCTGCGGGTGAAGCCCCTGGTGTTCGTCCTGACCTTGGGGCTGCTGGCGGCCAGTGTGGCGCTGGCGTTCACCAACGGTACGGCTTTTATGTCGGACATGGATTCTACCCAGCTGACGGTGAACGTGGCGCTGGCGGAGGATGCTACGTTGGAGGAGACCGGGGAGGTCACGGATCAGGTGGTGGAGGCGATCCGCTCCATCGAGGACGTGTCCAACGTGGGCGCCATGACCAGCAGCTCCAACATGGCCCTGCTGGGGGGCGGGGGCGGCAGCACCAACAGCGCCTCGGTCTATGTGGTGACCAGAGAAGACAAGACCATGAGCAATGAGGAGATCGGCCGCATCATCAAGGAGAAGACGGCAGGGCTGGAGGCCGAGATCACCGTGGACACCTCCAGCATGGACATGAGCGCCATGGGCGGAAGCGGCATCGTGGTGCAGGTGCGGGGGCGCGACCTGGATACCCTGCGGCGCATCGCCGAGGAGGTGGCAGCCATCGTGGAGAGCGTGGAGGGCACGGCCGAGGTCAACGACGGGCTGGAGGACGCGGACGAGGAGCTGCGCATCACCGTCAACCGGGGAGAGGCGGTGCACTACGGCCTTACCGTGGCACAGGTGTACCAGCAGCTCTACGTCAGGCTGGCGGAGGCCAGCAGCGCCACCACTCTGGTGGCCGATGAGAAGGACTACAGCGTGTACGTCATGAGCGGCAGCGACATCGAGCTGACCAGGGAGCTGGTGAAGAAGCTGGAGATAGACGGCACAGGCGAGGAGGGCGAGAGCGTGAAGGTGCCTCTGTCCGACATCGCTTCCTTTGAGATGACGGAGGCCCTCTCCTCCATCAGCCGGGCGGACCAGACCAGGTACATCTCCGTCTCCGCGGCCATCGCCGAGGGCTACAACGTGGGCCTGGTGGCCGGGGACGTGGAGGAGAAGCTGGCGGACTATGAGATGCCCGCGGGCTATCAGCTGGTGTTCTCCGGGGAGAACGAGACCATCCAGGACGCCATGGAGCAGATGGTGCTGATGCTGGTATTGGCTATCGTGTTCATGTACCTGATCATGGTGGCCCAGTTCCAGTCGCTGCTCTCGCCCTTCATCATCCTGTTCACCATCCCCCTGGCCTTTACGGGAGGCTTCCTGGGGCTGTATGTCAGCGGCAGCGAGGTCAGCGTCATCGCCATGATCGGCTTCGTTATGCTGGCGGGGGTCATCGTGAACAACGGCATCGTCATCATCGACTATATGAACCAGCTGCGGGAGGGCGGGATGGAGAAGCGGGAGGCGATCCTCACCGCGGGCCGCACCAGGCTGCGCCCGGTGCTGATGACCGCCCTGACCACCATACTGGCCCTGTCCACCATGGTGTTCAGCAAGGACATGGGCTCAGAGATGGCCAGGCCCATGGCCGTGGTCACCATCGGCGGGCTGACCTACGGCACTTTGCTGACGCTGGTGGTCATCCCCTGTATCTATGACGTGTTCATCCGGGACAGGAGACGGGGGAACGGTGAATTGACGGAGAAGGATTGACGGTTCTGCGTGAAAAGAAGTCGGGCGGCGGCCAGGGGACACAGGAAGTGCACCGGGCTGCCGCCTGCTTTGCCGGTATGGCCGGGAAAAGAAGCCCCAAAAGAAGGTATGGCCGGGGGGGAAAGGAGAGAGCGGAAGCATGGGAAGGATTACGGGACTGGAGGAAATCGGGCATGTGCCGCCGAAGGTGCGGCAGATGTATGAGGCGGTGATACAGCTGCTGGAGGAGGGGATGGACATGGAAGACATGCGTGTCTCCACCATCACGGAGCGGGCCGGGATCGGCAAGGGGACGGCCTATGAATACTTCGACACGAAGGATGAGATCGTGGCCTGCGCCGTGGTGAGCCAGATTCGGTGGATGTTCGGCTGGCTGGAGGAGCAGCTGGAGGCAAAGGCGGACTTTGGAGAACAGCTGGATTTCCTGCTGGACATGGTGGAGAAAAAGGGGCACTGCAGCCACGGCTTTCTGCGGTTCGTCCATGCCATGACCAGCAACTCCGAGTTCAACCGGATGATCCGGGAGAAGATGAACGCGGAGGAGTTCGCGCCGTACCGCCCGGTGAACGTGTTCGGTCGGATCCTGCGGCAGGGGGTGGAGCGGGGGGCGATCCGCAGGGACCTGCCCATCGAATACATGATACACTGCGTCTTTTCCCACCTGCTGTCCTATATGATGGAGATCGCCACAAAGGACTGCTTCCGGATGGATGCCCAGTCCCTGCGGCCCTTTGTGTACCAGGGAATCATGGGGGAGCTCTGTACAAAGATGTAACAAAATAGAGAGAATATGAATAATAATGTTATGAAAACATAACATAATGCTTGACAATATTTCTTTTGATGATAATGTAGATAGTAGAAGGAATGTTCTGGAGGAATGCCTATGAACGAATTGCTGGGAGCGCGCATCAAAGCGCTGAGATGTGCGAAAAGCTTCACACAGGAGCAGATTGCCGATTTGATTGGGGTCAGTCGGCAAAAGTATGCCCGTATCGAGAACGGGACAAATAACATCACACTGGAAATGCTTTCTAAAATCGCAGATGTTCTGCAGGTAAATGTTGCGGACATAACGCGGATCCTGGAGGAAGCGCCAGTCGTGGAACACAGGGCAGGAGCGCAGGACGGCTCTTTGGATAAGGTATTTGAGATGCTGGATCTTTTCTATGCAAATAAGCATTTATATGCAAAACTGCAGTTGAAGACAAGATGGGCGGATCAGGTGGATAAGGAACACGTGCTGGAGGAA
>CAMTBF010000072.1 GCA_947068385.1 uncultured Lachnospiraceae bacterium | reverse complement strand
TGCAGGAAGGGATATTTTCTCAAAATACGGCTTTGCGGAGGACATGGACAGTACAGCCTGCGCCATGTTCCCCAATCCGGAGGAGAGGCTTCCGCACAGATTCCCCCCGCCTGTAAGCGCCCCCTGCAAAATAATGCCCCGAACGGACAGCACGCCGATCAAAGCGACATGCAGCATCTGACACACAATGTTGACGCATCCCATCCCTGCGCCGACAAATCCCCTTATGTACGCTAACCGGAACTTGGGGGCCTCTATCCGATCGCTGGCCAGCCCCGTATTCCTGATGAACCGCTGCTCCTGATGGAAGAAACGCAGGACATCATATCCGCTTAGCTGCTCTTTCAGCTGGCTCACCGCCGCCGACTGTTCCCGGGCACAGACAGCGCCCAGATGTTCCATCCTCCGATGAAAAAGCTTTGGAACGGACAGCATGATCGCCGTCGTCGCTACGGACGCTGCCAGCAGGGACCAATGAAGGGCAAGCAATGCCGCAATGCTGAACACCACCGTGACCGCCGAGCGGATGCATTCAAAAAAAGGATTCCACGCCAGATTCTCGATCTGGCCGATATCGTTCGTGAACTGGGCTAAGTATTCTCCCACAGACTGCCCATGAAAGCTTCGATAGCTTTTCTTCCATAATATATGCGCCATGTCCTGTCGGATGGCATTGTTCATGCTGCGGATCGCACGGCACCGGAGAAAGGTCTCCGCGCCGGTCAGTCCATGGATGAGGAACCATACCCCCACAAGAAGCAGCGTCCAGGACAGGAACCGGGCCATGCTTCCATCAATAATGCCCTGAAACGACTGCATCATCAGCATATTCGCGCCCACCTGGAGCCCGCACAGTATCACCAGGCAAAGAATCGCCAGGGCGTTCTCCTTCCAATATCTCCTTAAATAGCGGCTCATGCTTTCCCCCCTGAAGCCTCATCCGGCAGACAGGAATTATCATAATTCCCATAATAGATATAATTCGTTCCGGTCTGCACGGCATCCTTGGAATCGTATCGCTCCTTCCAGCTCCCTTTCCGGAGCAAAGGCGAATCATAATTCCCGACACATATATAATTCATGCCGGTCTGCATGAAGCATCTGGCAATGTACAGTAAAGGGACGAACGCCGCCGGTTCGGCAAGCTCATAGGCCCTTACCTCCCCGCTCTCCAGCTCCAACTCCATAGAGCGCAGAATCTGCAGCTCCTCCAATGCCCTCAATAATTCTTCCACTGTGCCGCAGGGCAGCTCCAGCTGCTTCGCCGCTGCCTCCGGGACAAAGTAGCCGCGCTTCCGGCAATGGAGATATTCCAGCAGCTCCAGGCAGCCCTGTGTGGCCAGGAGCCCGAACAGGCGGCGGTATTCCTCCTTGGGTGCAAGCCATGCGGCGTAGCCTTCCTTCGGTTCCGGCCAGAGGGTGGCGAAGGATAGGTCCTCCGCGTGAATGTCCAGCAGGATGCCGCCGACTGTCCTGATCTGGCTAAGCATCAACCGGTTCCGGCCATCCCCCATATCCGGGTGGCAGGTATCCAGATATCCCATTTCCGGTATGCTGAGCCCGTCGTCAAGCAGATGTCTGACTGACGACCAGACCAGACGGCAGAGCCGGTCCAGCCGCTCCTTTTTCGGGAAAGAGCACAGCCAGCCGCCTAACACCTCTTCCGCATCCACGCGCCCGCTCCCGTCCCGCCCAAACAGGGCATCGATCGTGACCCCTAATTCATCGGCGATAGCCGGCAGCAATGCTATGTCCGGCGCGCCTCCGCACTCCCAGCGGCTTACCGCCTGGCCGCTGATCCCTACCGCCTCTCCAAGCTCCTCCTGGGTCATCCCTGCCGCTTTCCGAAATCTTGAAATCTGTGTACCGATTATGTGGTCGTTCATTTGCCGGCCCCTCCGTCTCAACGTTTGCTTGTATTGTATCCCAAAAATGACTTGAGCGCAAGGCAGGCATATTTGACAGAATCCAACTATTGTTTGGGCATTTTCACATTGATTCTTTGAAAGCATTTGTGCTATACTGTTCTTTGGCTTTACGCGAAAAAGATACTATCAGCCAGAAGGACAAAAGACATGAGGAAAGACATGATAAACAAAACCGCATTGAGACAATCCGCCATCCTGTTTGCCGCCGCCCTGATATGGGGCTTTACTTTTGTGGCCCAGAGCGTGGGAATGGACTATGTAGGCCCCTTTACCTTCATCGCCGCCCGGAACATCGTCGCCCTGTTGGTGCTGCTGCCCATGGCGATGGTCTTAGACAGGCGCGGCAAAAGGCGGCAGGAGCCCGCAGACCGGAGGAAGAATCAGAGGCTCCTGCTTATCGGGGGCATCTGCTGCGGCATCTGCCTGTTCGGCGGAAGCGCCCTGCAGCAGTTCGGCGTGAGGGAGACCACCGTGGGCAAGGCGGGCTTCATCAGCGCGCTGTACATGGTGATCGTGCCCCTGCTGGGGATTTTCTTGGGCAAGAAAATCGGCCTGCGCATCTGGACTGCAGTGGCGCTGGCCGCTCTGGGCATGTATCTGCTCTGCATGACGAAGGGGGACTTCCGTCTGCAGACAGGCGATATCTATCTCTTCGCCTGCGCGGTCGTCTTCTCTGTCCAGATCCTGTCGGTGGATCATTTCTCGCCCCTGGTGGACGGCGTGAAGCTCTCCTGCGTCCAGACCCTGACCAACGCCGTCCTGGGCGCCATCTGTATGCTTCTGTTCGAGCGCCCGGATTTCCACAGCATCCTTGCGGCCTGGATGCCCATCGTATACGCCGGCGCCCTCTCCAGCGGCCTGGGCTATACCTTCCAGATCATCGGGCAGAAGGACCTGAACCCAGCGGTGGCCTCCCTGATCATGAGCCTGGAATCCGTCATCTCCGCCCTCGCCGGATGGCTGCTCCTGCACCAGACCCTGAGCGCCAGGGAGCTGGCAGGCTGCGCCCTGACCTTCCTGGCCATCATCCTGGTCCAGCTGCCGGGGCGGCGTAGAAATAGCGCGGAAAGCTGTACGAAAGAAAGCGCCTCCTGAGAGGCGCTTCCTGCCTGTCGCTTTCTTCGATCTTCAGACCGTGACCATGGCCCCGTTCCTCTTCCTGGATTCCTCCGCCCGGAACACCAGCCTGTGGCCGGTCATGGAATCGTCCAGGGTGGTACAGCAGGGAGACGGCTCCCGGCCCTGGAGCAGCGTGACGAAATCATGGATGATGGCCTGGTCTCCGCCTCCGTGGGCGTTCCCGTGCTGGTCTTCGGACACGTCCACCACCTCTGTCGTCCTGCCGCCGGGGGCATCCGGCGCGATGCGGTGCACCTTGAAGCACTCTTCCTCAAAAATCCCGTAGATTTCTCCCTTGGTGCCCGTGATATGGATATGCCGGCCCGAGGCGGAGGAGCCTCCGTTCATGGAGAATGTCCCCGTGGCCCCGTCGGCGAAGCACACCAGCATGGACTGATGATCCACGATCTGCAGGTTGCAGCGGTAGGCGCAGCGGCTGAAAGGATTCTCCGGGTCGCTCAAGACCGCCACCTTCTCCTCCTCGGAAATCTCTTCATATCCGATGTCGTGCCAGATATTGCCTGTCCAGCGCTGGGGATGCTCGATATACAGGCTCCTGGCCGAGTAAGGGCATGTCCGTTCCACGGGGCAGTCCACCAGGCAGTAGTTCCCCGCTCCCTCAGGGGCCATCTCAGGCTTGAACTGGAACACATTTCCCACGCTGGACACGCTGACGGGATCGTTCCCCCGCATGAGCCAGGTCATGATGTCGATATCGTGGCAGGATTTGGACAGCAGCATCCCAGAGCCGCATATCTCCGGGGAGGCGTACTTTCCCCTCACATAGGACACGGACTCATGGAAATAGCTCACCTGCTCCGCCATCCGGATGTCCACAACCCTGCCGATTTCCCCGGCCGTGAGGATTTCCTTGATCCTCCGGTAAAAAGGGGCGTAGCGCAGCACATGGCAGACCATGATATGCCTGTCCGTCACATGCTCGCAGGTCAACAGTCGCTCCGCCTCATGCATGTTCACCGCAAAGGGCTTTTCCAGCAGGATGTCATACCCGTGCCGCAGCAGGGGCAGGGACGTGGGCACATGCTGCTGGTCCATGGTTCCGTTGATGACGCCGTCCGCGAACTTCGGCACCGCCACCAGCTCCGCCACGGAGGAGAAGCAATGCTCCTCGGGTATCCCGAAGGTCTTCCGGGCCGTCTGCACCCGTTCCGGGTTCACGTCCACCACCCCCACGATCTGGAACAGATCCGGGTGCGCCAGCGCCTCACGGGCGTAAATCATGGATCTGACGCCCATGCCTACGATAATAATGCGAATTGGTCTCGAATTCATTTCTCCTTGCCATTCCTTCCGTACAGAATTCTTTTGTTGCCTATCCATCATAAACCATTCTCCGGGATTTTTCCACAACAATTTTCTCTGTCCGGCAACAAATCCGATCCGCCATTTCCTCACTGATACCACTTGGCCTGTTCATGCCACATCCTGCCGTACTCCCCGCCCATGGCCAGCAGCTCGTCGTGGGTGCCGGTCTGTGCCACCCGGCCGTCCTTCATTACGATGATCCTGTCCGCGAACCGCCCCAGCCCGATCCGGTGGGATATGATGACGGAGGTCTTCCCCCTGGTCATGTCCAGGAACTTCACCAGGATATCGTACTCCACCAGGGAATCTAAGGCCGAGGTGGGCTCGTCCAGAATGATGACATCCGCGTCTTTGTTCAGTCCTCTGGCGATGGCAAGCTTCTGCCACTCACCGCCGGACAGCTCCACGCCGTCGAACTCCCTTCCCAGCTGGGCGTCCAGCCCGCCTGCGCGGCGCACTGTCCCCTCGATTCCCGCATCCCTGGCGCTTTTCAGCAGGCGCTCATCGTTGTGGATCTGGGCGGGCCGGCTGATGCCGATGTTTTCCCTGACGGTGAACTGATACTTCACGAAATTCTGCTGGATGACGGAAAAGCTTTTGTAAAAGCTGTCCTTGTCGTAGGACAACGCATCTTTCCCGTCGTACAGCACCCGGCCCTTCTCCGGCCGGTAGATGCCCGCCATGACCTTGGAGAGGGTGGTCTTCCCGGAGCCGTTCTCCCCTACGATCACCACCCGCTCCCCCTTGCGTATGGCAAGGGACACCCCCGAGAGAGCTTCCTTCCCGCTTCCGGGATAGCAAAAGGACACATCCCTGGCTTCTATCCTGTCCTGCAGGCCGGGATAGTCCTCCCCCTCTTCCTCCTCGGCCTCATTGTCGAAGAAATCATAATAGTCCCCGGCGAAATCCGCCCGGCCCTTCTGCCAGGCCAGCTGGTTCATCACGCTCTCCGCCATGGACTGGAGGCTTCCGAAGGCCGCAATGCAGGCCGCGAACTGTCCCAGGGAGATGAGTCCCCTGTGGGCGAACCAGATGCTCAGCCCGATGCTGGCTCCCACACCAAAAAACTTGAACAGGTCTCCCCGCAGGACGCGGTTCCCGTTCTTCCTCTCAAACGCCAGGGTCTCGTCCATGACCTGATCCCTGGCCAGCGCCCATTTCTCCCGAATATACTTTTCCGTCCCCATGGTGCGCAGCTCCTTCGCCAGGCTCCTTCCGGTCAATACCTGCCACAGATAATCCTTTCTCCGCTCCAGGGGCGTCTGGGCCCTCTTCATGGAATACCGCTCCCTCTGGTAGCGGAACCTGACAAGGATCGAGGGAAGGACGCTGAGCAGGGCCAGGGGGATGAAGCTGACATGAAAGGCCGCAATCACCCAGACCGTTCCCAAAAACCGCACAAGCAAAGGCAGCAGGTCTATGAATCCGAAAAAGTAGTTCACCAGCCCGAAGTTATAGACGCTCATTTTGGCCCGCCATACCTCATTGTGGAATTCCGGCTCCTCCAGGCGAATCAAAGGGACGGAGGCCACTCTGCCGTGGAGCCGGTGTATCAGCCTGTGGTGCTTCAGGAACATGGGAAGGTTCTGCAGCGCTTCCACGAGCAGGCGGCACAGCATGGGCAGCCCCATGGCCACCACGAACAGGCCCGCCCGGCGCAGCACCAGGTTCCTGTCCGCGCCTCCCTCCAGCCATCTGCCCGCGGCATCGAAGAACCCGGCCGCGGCGGACACCTGCAAAAAGCCTGCGGCCGCCTCTAAAAGCTCCAGCAGGATGACGCCGGATACCTCCCAGGGCATGATGGCATACAGATCCCTGGTGACCCGACCAAAGTATCGGAGGACGGATTTTCTCTCTTTGCGCATCATGAACAGCACGCTCCTTTCTCAGCCGCGGCATCGGATGTCCTGTACCATCCGCTCTGCTCCTCATACATGACCGCGTACAGGCCGCCGCTTTCCATCAGCTCCTCATGGGAGCCGCTCTCCACCACCTCTCCCCCTTCCAGCACCAGAATCCGCTGGGCCATCCTGGCGGAGGCCAGGCGGTGGGAGATCACGATGGCTCCGCTCCTTCGCAGCGCCTCCCCGAAATTCTGGTACATTTTGCTCTCCGCAATGGGGTCAAGGGAGGCCGTGGGCTCGTCCAGCACCAGGAATTCCGCCTGGGACAGGAAGGCCCTGGCCAGGGCGATCCTCTGCCACTGCCCTCCGGACACGTCCACGCCGTCCTCCGCCAGCTTCCCCAGGTTCCTGTCCAGCCCCAGGCCGTGCAGCTTTCCGGAATCCGCCTGGGACAGGGCCTCTAAGAGCTTGTCGTCCTCATCTATCCTGTCCAGGTCCCCGAAGGCTATGTTCTCCCGCAGGGTGAGCTGGTAGGCTCCGAAATCCTGGAACACAGCCGCCAAGGATTGCCGCAGGGCCTTTCTCGAAAGGCTATGGATGTCCTTTCCCCCGATGGTGATGCGCCCGCTGTCCGGCCGGTACAGGCCGCAGAGGAGCTTTACGATGGTGGACTTTCCGGCCCCGTTGGCTCCCACCAGGGCTACCTTCTCGCCGCTTCCGATGCGGAAGGATACGTCCCGGAGGATTTCCCTGTCCGTGCCGGGATACCGGAAGGACACATGGTCAAACACGATTTCGCCGCCCCTTTGGACTGTCTCCTCCCCCCGTTCCGGTTCCTCGGCCAGCGCCAGGAACTCCCGCAGGTACCCGATCTCGTAAGTGACCTGTCCAAGGCTCGACATGGAATAGGAGACGCTGGCCATGGAGGAAAACAGGCTTTCCACGGACTGCAGCACCGCCACCAATAGGCCCAGGCCGATTTTTCCCGCCAGGAACGCGGCAGTCAGGGCGGCCACGGCGAAGACCGTGTAGGCAATCTTCAAAAGGTCCGCAACCGCTTCCATCCCCACCAGCTCCTTCTGAATCCTGATGCTGCGCCTGAAGATTTTGTCGCTGGTCTCGTACCACAGATTCAGGAGGTGCTCCCTGGCCCGGAAAATCTTGATTTCATAGCCCGCATCCTTATCCGCGAACAGCCCCTGCTGGTATTCCCCCATGCGCTGATCCACGGTGGCCTCCCTCAGCGTGCGGTTCCGTCTGCTTACGGCATGGATTTTCAGCGCCCACATGGGGATGCCGATCAATACCGCGCCCATGCCGATCCAGAAGGAAGCCCCGAAGAACACTCCCAGGATGCCTATCAGGGTCAGCGTTTGCGCCATGCAGTCCACCATGCTCCGGAAAGCGGCATGGATTTTTTCCTGGGGATCCTGGGACATGCGGGAGATGAGGTCCTGGAACCCGGCATTCTCGAAATATTGGTATTCCATGCGGGAAAACTTCTCCGCGATGGCGGGCGTCAGGGATTTGGTCAGGCGGCTGCGCAGGTGCCAGTCCAGCCTGCCCCGGGCAAAGCCATAGGCGGAGGAGGCCGCCAGCGCCGCTATGTACAGGCTCCCCCACAGCAGGATGCTGCCGCCTCCGGTACCCCGGATAAAGCGTTGGGCCACGTCCACCAGCCGCCGGAGCAGGAGAATCTGGGCCACGGAGCAGACGGAACTGGTCAGGGACAGGGCCGTATACGCGGCGGCCGCCCCTGGCCCGTGACGGAACGTGGTCTTCAGCGCATAGAGGCCGCTTGCGAGGATTTCTCCATAGTCCTGCTTTCCGTCCGGGTCTCTTTTTTCAGTATGGTTGTGCATAGATTTTCTTCCTTTCCCTGGAATCTCTATGGGACAGTATACCACATTTTTTCCGGGATTATCTTCCGATGACAGAATTGACGGGCGGCATGTCATTTTTGCCCGGGAATCTTTCCTGGAACGAATCCGCCGGTACATTTCAAGCGCCATAGTGCTTTGTGCACGAGCCTGTGCATAAAAAACAGGGACGAACCGAAATGTCCGCCCCCGCGTTATATATTCTTCTCATTCGGCCAAATGCAGATCCGCCGTCACGGAAAATTCCGTCTCCGTGGCATCCCAGACAAGCGTCCCTCCATACTTGTCACAGACCCGGCGGACATTCTTCAAGCCCATGCCATGATGCTCCGCGTCCGGCTTCTGGCTGGCCGGCAGCCCGTTCTTCACCTTCAGCTCATGGAACAGGGGATTCCTCACCCTGACGCGCAGGGAATCCTCTCTTGAGGAAATGCTTATGGAAATCCTGCGCTTCGCCGTATCCCTGCACTTCCTGTTCTCCTGGATGGCATTGTCCAGCAGGTTCCCCACGATGGTGCACAGATCCTCATTGTCCAAATCCACCGTGTATCTGACTTCTTCGAACAGGATCGGGATGTCCAGTCCCGCCGCCCGCTGGTACTTATCGGCCAGCAGTGCGTCCAGGACAATGCTGCCGCTGCGCACGGGGAACATGCCGGCCTTTACCTTCCGGGAAAAGGTGTCGATATACTGCGACAGTTCTCCGTATTCCCCATTGTCCGCCAGGGCGCGCATGGCGATGGCATGGTTGTTCAGGTCATGCATCAGGGCCCTGTTCTTGCGGTAGCTGTCCTCGATGGTCTGGAGATACAGGTCATGCCTGTGGGGCGTGCCCTCCGCCAGCTCCTCCGCCTCCCGCCGCCGTCCCTCTCTTCCTGCATGGTCAGAATACAGGACAAAAAGCAGCAGAATCGATTCGCAGACCAGTCCTGCCGCCGGGTCTGCATGGCGGCAAAGGGAGACGGCCACGGCCAACAGGTAGACCGGCAGCATTCCCTCCGCCGGTTCCTCCTTCTGCAGGAAAATCCAGATGACGAACAATTTAGCCGCGGCGACGCAGGCCGCTTCCAGGAACGCCGCCGCCCCGAATTCCGCCGCCAGGCCCTCTGACAGATAAAAAGCGCTCATATTCACAAGCACTGACATGGCGGCGAACCTGCACATCAGCATTTTCCCTCTTCTTTTTGCCAGCCCTGTCACTGTCAGGCCCGCATCCAGCAGCAGGCTCATCAGCAGTATCATCCCTGTCCCATCCTTTTCCCCGCCGGAGTTTGTATTCCGACTTGTATTCCGGCATCCGTTTTATATGGCGCAGCCGCCAAACCTGACACATATGTCATCTTGAATGGGCCAGCCGCTCCGCGCTTTCTTTATACCGGCGGCTTATGGGCAGCGCTTCGCCCTCCGCAGTAATGACGCTTCCCGCGGACAGGGCGCGGATATGCCGCGGGTTCACCAGATAGCTTTTATGGATCCTCACAAATGACGGAGCGGCCGCCTCTATCTCGTCCAGGTTTCCGTACAGTACGGCGGTTCCGCCCTTCACATGCAGGATGATGCGGCGGAGGCTGCTCTCAAAGTAGATGATCTCGCTATAGGCGTACCGATAGGTCTGCCTGTTGAACTCAAAGACGAAGAATTGGTCTTTCCTGTCCGCCAGCTCTCTCTCGATGTCCGCCCAGACAGCGGGAAGCCCCTGCTCCAGCTGATTCTTCAACAGATACCGAAATGCCCTGACTTCGTATCCGGTCTGCATGAACTCTATCCGGCTGGTGACAAAGACGATGATCACGTCCCTGTCCGACTCCCGAATCTCCCTTGCCAGCCCGATGCCGTCCAGCCCCGGCATGGCGATGTCCAGGAATATCACATCGTATCTGTCCCCGCCCTGCGCCGCCTGCAGGAGCTGGCCGGAATCCGTAAATCCGTGGATTTCGCAGTCCAGGAGGATCCTCTTTATCCTGTCTATGAATATCCGTTCGTCATCGCAGACCGCTATCCTGTAATCCATCTTGCTCTCCCTTTTGTAAGCCTTTGAGGGCTCCCCTTACAGGCCACAGGCCGGTAGCTTAGCGCTCCGCGCAGCAGCTGTCTATCCTGTCGAAGAGCCGGGCGCATTCCAGCGTATCCTTCCAGGGAACCACCGGGCTCTCCAGAAGCCCCTGCCCGATGCAGCGGATCGTCTCCTCCAGCTCATAGGTGAAACCGTTCTCCGTCTCCTTGTCTACGAAATGCTCCACCAATGTCCCGTCCTGGTCATACAGGAAGCATTCCGCGGAAAAGTGGGGATTGGGCCATAGAATCTTTCCCTTCCTGCCGTACAGCGCCATCCCGGAATCCATGTTCGCCACGAAGCTGGTGGCCAGATCCGCCAGGGTGTGCTGGAATTCGATGGATATGTGGTTGCTGATGTCCACGCCTGTGTCGCCTCGGACCGCGGAGACCTCCATTTTCCGGATCTCCTGCTCCAGGACATAGGTGGTGATCTCATAGGCATAGACCGTGATGTCCCTGGCCGCTCCGCCGCCAAGCCCCGGATTGAAATAGCGGTTGTCCGCTCCCTCCGGCGCGATGAATCCGATGGAAAGCTGGGAAATCTCCGGGATTCCGATCCTGTCCTGGGCCAGCCACTGCTTTACCCTCTTCGTGGTGGGCAGGAAGCGGCTCCACATGGCCTCCATGACGAAGACTCCCCGTTCCTTCGCCTGGGCAAAGAGGCTCTCCGCCTCCGCGCTGTTCTGGAACATGGCCTTCTCGCAGAGCACGGGGACGCCCCGCTCCACGCACATCATGGCCAGGCGGTAATGGTCGTTGGCCGTCACGGCGATGTAGGCGCAGTCCGGCTTTTCCCTGTCCAGAAGCTCCTCATAGCTGCCGTAGGCCTTTGGGATGCCGTTCTTTCCGGCGAAAACTTTCGCCCGCTCCAGGCTCTTGCTGGCCACGGCGCAGACCTGGCAGTCCTTCACCAGGGATGCGGCCTGGCAGAATTTCGTCGCTATCTTGGCGGCTCCCAGTATGGCATATCGAAATGTACTCATTCTGCTCCCTTCCGTCCGCCTCTGGCGGATATTGCGGAAACCGGCTCTGCTTTAGAGCCGGTTTCCATCCTGAGTCCTATGCGGATTTACTGTCTCATCCTTCCACTGTAGAGAGGATCAGGCTCATCTTGCCCTTCATCTCCACCTTCCCG
>CAMTBF010000071.1 GCA_947068385.1 uncultured Lachnospiraceae bacterium | reverse complement strand
GCTCTTCCGATCTGCCAGGAAGGTCATGTCATAGCTCAGGGAAAGCTGTCCGCAGACGCCGTACTTCTTCTTCAGATCCCGGCAGATGCCGCAATAGTAGGAATGGTATACGTCAAATTCCTTGAACTTCATTTCTGCCTTGTTTACAATAATATACCCGAACATCGCAAACCTCCACGGACGTCCCGGCATCCCGGAACCAGTCTTCAGCTCTTCTTGATGAATTCATTTCCGCATTTCCTGCAGCTGATGGCAATCCTGCCCTTTCCCTTCGGTACGCGGATCTTCTGCTTACAGTTCGGACATTTATAGATATGGTAGTCCTTGTGCTGGGCCAGCTCCTTCTTCCTTTTCAGGAAAAAGCTCCTGACCTTCATCTCGCGCTTCAGATACCACTGGTTCTCCAGAGAGCGCTTGCTCACGTTCCTGGAGAACATCCTGAAATACGCGTATACCATCACTGCCGTGGCCAGCAGATAGAACGCCCCTCCTCCAATAAAGGAGACCAGCAGGCATACAATGGCGACAAACATCAGAAACTGGTTGAAACGATCCGTACCGTAGCGTCCCCACATAAACCGCTGCAGCTTTTCTCTCATGCTCATTCCTCCTCAAAGGCAAAACAATACTTTCCTCCACCCACTATGTAACATTTTAAACTTTTTTGTAGGAAATACAATAAAATAACTATAAAGAAAATTTAAAAAAAGCGCATGACTGCAATTACAGCCATACGCTTTTCCATACTTTTCTTCTGTCGCCATTCACAATCGGCGCAAGTCACTCCTCGCCCGCGATGGCCAGGTTCCGGATCAGCACCGAGGGGGAGCCGAAGGTTCCCCGGACGAAATCCAGGTCTTTCCCCAGAACCTCCACGTTTTTCAGCAGGTCGAAGAAGTTTCCGGATACGGTAAAGTTCTTGACGGGAGCGGCTTTCGCGCCCTCCGCGATCAGGAAGCCCTTGGCAGACAGGGAGAAGTCGCCGGTGACCGCGCTGGCGCCCGCGTGCAGGCCTGTCAGCTCCGTCACATAGATGCCGCTGTCCGCCTTTCGCAGCAGGTCTTCCGGCACTTTCCCCGCTGCCTTCTCCCCGGCCTCTCCGTCGGGCCGGATGTAAAAGGTAAAGGGGCTGACACCGATGACGGAGGCATAGGAAGGCCTGCCCGCGTTTCCGGTGGACTTCACCCCTGCGTTGGCCGCTGTCTTCAGGTTGTGCAGCAGCGTGGTGAGGACGCCGTCCTCCACCACATTTTTGGCGTAGGTGGCGACGCCCTCTCCGTCAAAGCTCCTCTTTATCACGCTTCTGTGATATGACGGGTCGTCCACGATGGTGATGAAGTCCGCGGCGATTTTTTCCCCTTCTTTTCCGTTCAGCAATGACATTCCTTTCTGGGCCGCCTCCGCGGAGAAGACGGACGCATATGTCATCAGCAGCGTGGCCATGGTCTTGTTGGAGAATACCACCGTGTACTTTCCGCTGGGCACGCTGCCCGCGCCTATGGCGGACACCGCGTCCTCCACCGCGTCCGCCGCGATGGCTTTGATATCGAAATCCTTCCTGTCGCCTATCTTCATCTCAAAGCCGTCGTACATCTCCCCGCCGTCGGCTACCAGGGGCATGGCATAGCACATGGCGCTCTTCACCCTGTCCTCCAGATCCAGGCCCTTGGAATTGTAGAGGGCATACTTTTCCGCCTCATAGGCCATATAGGCCTGGGTGCCGTCCGTCACCCGCTGATCCGCCCGGTACAGCTCCTTCTGCAGAGCCAGTGCGGCATCCGTCAGCTCGCCGCCTGTGGGCTGGGCCATGGTGCTCTCTTCCAGCGCCGCGTACCGGTCTCCTTTTTCATGGATGAAGGCCTTCTCCTCGCTCTCGATGGAGCCCGCGTTGTCCAGGGCCCTGAGCACCAGGGACTTGGCTTCCTCCTCCGTGGGGTTCTCCGTGGAGGCATAGCCCGCCTTCCCGTCCAGGACGCAGCGGAAGCACACTCCGGAGCTGTTCTGTGTGCTGTAGCTCTTTACCTCCTCCTGATAAATCTCCACGGAAGCAGACTCGCTCTCCGTATAATACAGCTCATAATCCGCAATCCCGTTCTCCCGGGCGTATCTGATCACGGCTTCCTTGAATTCCTGATATGTCATCTTAACCTCTCATTCCGCCTGTCATCGGCACATATTCCTGCCCAGTCAGTCCTGGAGCTCCCTAGCGTCCTCCCACTACAATGGAAGAGACCCTGATCAATGGCTGTCCCACATCCGTGGGGATGCTGCCGGAGGAAGCGCCGCACATGCCCTGGGCCCTGGCCACGTTCTTTCCCACCATATCGATGTTCATCAGTATCTCAGAGCCTTTGCCGATGAGGCTGGCTCCCCGGACGGGCTCGCAGATTTTGCCGTCCCGGATGACATAGCCCTCGTCCACGGAGAAGTTGAACTGGCCGGTCACAGGGTTCACGGAGCCGCCGCCCATGCTCTTTGCATAGAGGCCGTATCCGATGGAGGCGATGATGTCCCTGTCCTCGTCCTCTCCCGCCGCTATGTAGGTGTTGGTCATGCGGGATGTGGGCTCGAACTGGTAGCTCTGGCGTCTGGAGTTTCCGGTGGACGCCATGCCCATCCTGCGTCCGTTCAGCTTGTCGATCATATAGCTTTTCAGGATGCCGTTTTCAATGAGCACGTTCCTTCTGGCCGGAGTCCCCTCGTCGTCGATATTGACGGAGCCCCAGGCATTGGGGATGGTGCCGTCGTCGATGGCCGTCACCTTCGCATTGGCGATCTGCTCTCCCAGCTTCCCGGCAAACTGGGACTGGCCCAGGGCCACGGAGCTTGCCTCCAGAGAATGCCCGCAGGCCTCGTGGAAAATCACGCCTCCGAATCCGTTCTCAATGGCTACAGGCATGGTGCCCGCCTTGATATAACCCGCGTGCAGCATGGTGACCGCCTGGCGGGAAGCCTCCCTGCCAAGGGCCTCGGGGTCATATTCCTCCAATAATTCCGTTCCCTTCCGTGCGCCGTGGTTTACCCCGCCGTCCTGGTTCTCCCCATTCCCGCTGGCGATGGAGGAGACGATGACCCTGGTGCGGATCTGTCTGTCCTGGGCGAAGAGTCCCTCGCTGGTGGCGATGAGAATCTTGTGGTCCACCTCCAGGAAGGTGCCGCTGACCTGGCTGATCTCATCGCTGTAGTCCTTTGCCGCCAGGCAGGCCTGGCGCAGATAGTCGATTTTTTCCGCATTGCGCACGTCCCCGGGCACCACCCTCACCGGATGGATGTCCCCGAACAGGCGCTCCCGCAGGACGATGTCCTGAACAAGGGGGGCACCCGCAAGGGCATCGGCCACCCTGGACGCACAGCCAAGGACCGCCTCCGGCGCCAGGGAAGAGGCCGAGCCCGACACGCAGCGGGTTCCCTTGAAGATGCGGATGCCCACGCCGGAAATCACGGTGTCCCCGATTTTGTCCGTCTTGCCGGAGATGATGTTGATATTCTTGTTCAGGCTGTGCTCCGCAAACACCTCCGCGTAGTCAGCGCCGGTTGCCAGGGCCCGCCGCAGCGCTTCTTTCACCAATTCTCTTGATAGCATAAAAACCTCCTTCCAGCATCCGTCCCTCCTGTACCGGACATATTGGACAGATGCCTGTATATAGCACAGGGAGACCGCTCTCACAGTCTCCCTTCCACGCTACGATTCCGTTATCTTTTCTTCAGCTCCTGGGCCACATCCTTCATGGAGAAGCTGATTCTGCCCATCTTGTCCTTGCCAAGGCAGACTACCGTGACCACATCGCCCAGGGTCAGCACGTCCTCCACCCGGTTGATCCTCTCCCTGGCAATCTTGGAGATGTGCACCATCCCCTCCTTGCCGGGGGCGAACTCCAGGAACGCGCCGAACTCCTTGATGCTGACCACCTTGCCCTGGAAGATCTGGCCTGCCTCGAAGTCCGTGACGATAGTCTTGACCATCTCCACGGCCTTGTCCATCATCTCCTTGTCGGTGCCGCATACGGAGACATTGCCGTCGTCGGTGATGTCAATCTTCACGCCTGTGCGGGCGATGATCTCATTGATGGTCTTGCCCCTCTGGCCCACCACGTCCCCAATCTTCTCGGGATCGATCTGGATGGAGATGATCTTCGGCGCGTAAGGGCCTACCTCCGGCCTGGGCGCGGCGATGGCGGGCTTCATGCAGTTGTCCATGATGAAGAGCCTTGCCTCGCGGCATCTGGCGATGGCGCCCTCCACGATGGGCCTGGTCAGGCCGTGGATCTTGATGTCCATCTGGATGGCCGTGATGCCCTCTGTGGTGCCTGTGACCTTGAAGTCCATGTCCCCGAAGAAGTCCTCCAGGCCCTGGATGTCCGTCAGCAGCACGAAATCATCGTCCGTGTCCCCGGTCACCAGGCCGCAGGAGATGCCTGCCACCATCTTTTTGATGGGAACGCCCGCTGCCATCAGGGACATGCAGGACGCGCAGGTGGACGCCATGGAGGTGGAGCCGTTGGACTCAAAGGTCTCGGACACCGTGCGGATGGCATAGGGGAACTCCTCCTCGCTGGGAAGCACGGGGATAAGCGCCCTCTCCGCCAATGCGCCATGGCCGATCTCACGCCGTCCAGGGCCTCTGGAGGGCTTGGTCTCGCCTACGGAGTAGGAGGGGAAGTTGTAATGGTGCATATATCTCTTGCTGACCTCGTTCTCGTCCAGGCCGTCGATCCTCTGGGCCTCGGACAGGGGAGCCAGGGTACATACGTTGCAGATCTGGGTCTGGCCTCTGGTGAACATGGCGGAACCATGCACCCGGGGGATGATGTCCACCTCCGCGGCCAGAGGACGGATCTGCGTGATCTCACGTCCGTCAGGCCGTTTGTGGTCTTTCAGGATCATCTTGCGCACGGTCTTCTTCTCATACTGATAGACAGCCTCGCCCAGGATGGCCAGCCACTCCTCGTTCTCCGCGAAAGCCTCCTCCAGCTTCTCGGTGATGGCCTTGATGTTCCCCTCCCTGGTCTGCTTGTCGTCGGTGAACACCGCTACCTCCATCTCCTGGGGAGGCACGATCTTCTTGATCTCCTCGAACATCTCCTCGGGGATGGCGCAGCTGGTGTATTCATGCTTCGGTTTGCCGCACTCGGCCACGATCTTGTCGATGAACGCGATGATGGTCTGGTTGATCTCATGGGCCTTGTAGATGGCCTCGATCATCCGCTCCTCCGGCACCTCATTGGCTCCGGCCTCAATCATGATGACCTTCTCCCTGGTGGAGGCCACAGTCAGGTTCAGGTCGCCCTTCTTCCACTGCTCCTGGGAGGGATTGATTATCAGCTCCCCGTCCACCAGGCCCATCTGGGTCATGGCGCAGGGGCCGTCAAAGGGGATGTCCGATATGCTGGTGGCGATGGCAGCGCCCAGCATGGCCACGATCTCGGGACGGCATGCGGAATCCACGCTCATGACCATGTTGTTCAGGGTCACGTCATTGCGGTAATCCTTGGGGAACAGGGGACGCATGGGCCTGTCGATGACGCGGCTGGTGAGCACGGCGTTCTCGCTGGCCTTCCCCTCCCTCTTGTTGAAGCCGCCGGGAATCTTCCCCACGGCGTACATCTTCTCCTCGAACTCCACGCTCAGGGGGAAGAAGTCGATTCCCTCCCTGGGCTTCTCGGACGCTGTGGCGGTGGACAGTACCACCGTGTCCCCATAGTGCATGAACGCGCATCCGTTGGCCTGCTTGCCCACGCGGTCGATGTCCACCTTCAGCGTGCGCCCGCCTAATTCCATTTCATAGGTCTTGTACATAGATTTTCCTCCATTCCACCGTTCAAACGGCTGTTTATGGCGACAGGAGGGAACCCCCTGCCGCTTGATAAGGAACAGAAGACACCGAAACTACTGAAAAAACCATGTGACCCGCGTAAAAGCCCATACCCTTTTCAGCGGTCTCGGAACTTTCTTCTGTTCCTCGTTGCCTTTCGCTTCGCTCAAGAATAAGCAGCCCTGAGCCGTTTTCCCGCCTCAAGTCTGCTTTCTCTATGATTGCCTTATTTTCTTAAGCCAAGCCTCTCAATCAGAGCACGATATCTCTCGATATCCTTCTTCTTCAGGTACTCCAGCAGGCCGCGCCTCTGGCCTACCATCTTCAGCATGCCGCGGCGGGAGTGGTGATCCTTGGGGTTCACTTTCAGATGCTCTGTGAGCTCCTGGATCCTTGCGGTCAGCACCGCCACCTGCACCTCGGGCGATCCGGTGTCGCCGGGCGTCCTTGCGTACTCATTCATGATTGCCGTCTTTTTTTCCTTAGAAATCATTTCTCTCTTTCCTCCTGTCATTATGACCGCCTGACACTAAGACCGGGTCGGAGCGTCCCGTATCCGAGCATCGGCTGTGACGGACAGTCTCTGTCTCGTCTTCCACATCCGTTATCATAGCATATCCCTAAAGGATTGTAAAGCGGTATTTCGAATTCTTATGCACTTTAATCCTGAAGGACCCTGACGTATTTCACCGGGGTGCGGTAGTTGTAATTGCTTATCTTGATGCCTGTCCGCTCTGTGCTGGCATGTATCACCTGGCCGCCTCCGATGTAGATCGCCACATGGTTGATGTAGCCGCCCTTTCCATAGAAGATCAGGTCGCCGGGCAGCAGCTGATCGGCGGTGATCGACGTCCCCACAGTGGCCTGGGCAGATGCCACACGGGGCATGGAGATGCCGTACTTCGCGAATATGCTCAGCACGAAGCCGGAGCAGTCAGCGCCGTTGGTCAGGCTGGTGCCTCCCCATACGTAAGGGTTCCCCAGGAACTGCTTGGCGTACTCTGTCAGATCCACCCGCACGTCCGAAACGCCCGCGCCGTAGAGCAGCTCGGTCATGGTGATGGCGGTGTCCAGCTTGGTCACCACGTCCACGTACTCCGCGGAGACATACACCTCATCGCTGTCCACGGCCACCTTCACCCAGCCGTCTATGGTCTCCAGGTAGTCCAGCTCCTCGCCCTGCCTGATCTGCGTCACCACGGGGCTCTCCGTGTTCGGGCTCTCCCGGACGTTCAGTCCGTCCGTGTTGGCCACGGCCACCGTGCGCACCAGGTCGTTGGCCATGAGCTTGGCGTCCGGGCCGGTGAGCAGATAGTCCAGGCTCACATACCCTTCCACCTCGCCGGACTGGATATGGGCCCAGCCGTCCGCGGTGTCCAGCACCTCGCAGGCAGCGCCTCTCGGCATCTTCCCCACAAGCTTCCCGTCCAGGGAGGGCACCGCGCGCACGTTCAGCAGCTCGTCCGATATGTTGGAGATGCCGATATTGGTATACCCGTATGACGCGCCCTGGGCCTGGGCCGCAAGCTGTATATATTCCTCCGTGGACAGGCTGGTCTCCAGGACGGCGGTCACGCCGGCAGACTGCAGCACGTTTCCGCCGTTCTCGGCCGCAAAGGCCGGGAGGGGCTGCAATGCCATGCAGAGCATCAGGCCCGCGGAAGCCGCACAGATTTTCTTCTTCTTCAAATATCTCATGTATATCACTCCTAATATTAAATGTTTGACAAAATTATTACGAATTTGTTACATCTAAGAGAGATTATACATGCAGCCTCCCCATCTGTCAACCGTTTCACGACATTTTTCTAAAATTCCTATGCAGATTCCTATGCGCCCTTTCCGGCGCGCCCGCGTCACGCGTCCTCCACGTCGCGCTCCGCCGCGATGACGGCGAAGGCGATGTTCGTGGCATGATCCGCCACCCGCTCAAGCCCTGACGCGATGTCGGAGAACATCATGCCGGCCTCCGGCGTGCATTCCCCCTTGGTCAGGCGCTCCACATGGGCCCGCTGCATCTCCTTCTCCTTGCTGTCCACGCTGTCCTCCAGGGCGATGACATCCTGCATATGGCTCTCGTCGCTTCTGGCGAACATGTCGATGGAGTACCGGATCAGCCTGATGACCATGTCCAGCAGCTCTCCCAGCTCCTTCTGGGCCTCCTTGCTGATCGTAAGGCCCGTCTCCCTGCGCTGCCTGGCGGCGTCCGCCACGTTCTCCGCGTGGTCGCCTATCCGCTCGATGTCGTTCACCACATGGAACAGCGCGCCCAGGCTCTTCAAGTCCTCTATGGGCAGGGTGGTCTGGTTGATCTTCACCAGGTAGTCCGTGATGGCGTGGTTCAGGAAGTTGATGTTCTTCTCCACCTCGTAGACCTCGTTGATGTCCTCCTCGTCCAGCGTAATCAGGGCGTTCATGGCCCGGGTCAGGTTCTCGCTGGCCAGGGATGCCATGCGGTCCAGCTCCTTGATGACTTCCACCACCGCCGTGGCCGGGTTGAAGACGACCTTGTCGCCTATGTACTTGAGCTGATAGCTCTCTCTGTAATTGACCTTCTCATCCTCGCCGGGCACGCACAGGCAGGACAGCTTCACGATCCAGCCGGAGAACGGGAACAGGATGATGACCTGGAAAATCTTGATCATAGTGTGGGCATTTGCCACAAAGCGCCCGTTGTCCGAGGATACGGCCCAGATCAGCCTCATCACCGGGCCCTCCGCCAGGAACAGGATCGCGTACAGGACCACCGTGCCGATCACATTGAACCAGAAGTGGATCAGCGCGGCGCGCTTGGCGTCCTTTTTGCCCGAGAGGGACGCCAGCAGCGCGGTGGTGCAGGCCCCGATATTGCATCCCAGGATGATGTAGAGCGCAATGGACAGGGACAGGAGATCCTGATTGGCCAGAAGGAGCACGATGCTGACCGTGACGGAGGAGCTCTGGATGATGGTGGTCAGCAGAAGCCCCATCAGCGTAGCCATCAGGGGATTGCGCAGCGACCCTATCATGTTCACCACCTGGGGCTCCTCCTTCATGCCCGCCATGGAGCTGGACATGGTGCTCAGCCCCAGGAACAGGATGCCGAAGCCTATGATGATGTCCGCGAATTTCCTCACCTTCTCATGCTTGCAGAACATTGCCACCAGCACGCCCGCCAGCAGGAAGACAGGGGCGTAGGCCGACAGATTGAAGGATACCAGCTGGGAAGTGACCGTGGTGCCGATGTTGGCACCGAAGATGACGCCCGCCGCCTGATACAGGTTCATCAGTCCGGCGTTGACGAAGCTGACCACCATGGCCGTACAGGCCGAAGAGGACTGGATGATGGCGGTGAACACCACACCCACCACCATGCCCGAGAACCGGTTGGTGGTAAAGATTTCAAGAATACGGCGCAGCTTGGCACCGGCGACTTTTTCTATGGAATCGCTCATCACGCGCATACCGAACAAAAAAAGCCCCAGGCCCCCTGCCATTGACAAAATAATGCTTGCGTTCATCTGAATTTTCTCCCGAATCGTTTTTCTATCTTACGTATCTGCCTGCGGCAATGTCGTCCTCCAGCTGCCTGCGCAGGGCCTCCACGCTCTCGAAGCGCCGCTCCGGCCTCCTGAAGGCCTGAAGGTATACCTCCACCTGCTTTCCGTACAGATCTCCTGTAAAATCATACAAGTAGGATTCCACGCCCATGACCCGCTCGTCCGTGACCGTGGGCTTGTAGCCTACGTTGCTGATGGCACGATACAGCTTCTCCCCGCAGCGCACCTGTGAGAAGTAGACCCCGTTGGGCGGCAGGAGCTTATCCTTCCCCGGCAGCACGTTCACCGTGGGGAAGCCAAGCCTGCGGCCCACCTGCCTGCCCCTGACCACCTCCCCGGCGACCATATAGGGCATCCCCAGCAGCCGGGCAGCGGACTCCATCTCGCCCGCCTCCACCTTCCTGCGCACCAGCGTGGAGCTTACCTCCTCCCCGTCCAGGCACACCTTCTCTATGGTCTCCACCCGGAACCCAAGCTCCGGGCCTACCTTTCGCAGAAACGCGGCGTCCCCCGCCCCCCTGGCCCCGAAGGACAGATCCGTCCCGGCGGCAAGGAAGCGCGCCTGCATCTGCCCCGCAAGGATGTCCCTGGCGAAGGCTTCGGGCGGCGTGGCCGCCGTCACCTTGTTCATGGGGAACTCCACCAGGATATCCACGCCCATACGTCCGAACAGGAGGCGCTTCTCCTCTCTGGTGGTCAGCTCCCTGCCGTCGGAATAGCCAAAAAGAACCGCCGGAGGCGGATCGAATGTAAAAACGCAGGCGGCAAGGCGGCCCTTCCGCGACAGGATCTCTTCCAGCAGCCGTCTGTGGCCGATGTGTATCCCGTCAAACTTCCCCAGGGCCACCGCCGTCTCCTGCCCAAGTTGTATGTCTGTCGTACCGGCAATGATCTCCACTTATTTCATCACTCTTTCTCCAAAAACATTTTCACCGGCCTGTACCGTCCTCTGTCCGGCTCATAGGCGTAGATGCCCGCGAAGCTGCCGTCGGGCCTGTACATCCGGACCCGGCTGCCCTCCCCGTGCACCGCTCCCTCCAGGGTCTGCTCCGGCGCGACCGCGTTGCCGTTGTCCAGCAGCCTGCAGGCGTCCTCCGTGACATGGAGCTGCGGGCAGTCCTGGAACACGCTGTCCACAGGGCGCAAGACCTGGCACAGTTTTACTTGGCCTGATTCCCCCTGGTCCTTCCACTGCTGCAGCCTGCCCAAGGTGCAGGCTTCCTCTATAGAGAACTGCCCCACCCTGGTGCGCCGCAGGCTCTGCATGGCGCCGCCGCACCCTAGCCGCTCCCCCATATCCGCGCAGAGCGTCCTGATGTAAGTCCCCTTGGAGCAGACCACCCGCATGCGCACCACCGGGAGGCGGCACTCCAGAATCTCCAGCTCGTGTATCCGTACCGGCCGGGCCTTCCGCTCCACTTCCTTTCCGGCCCGGGCCAGCTCATACAGCTTCTTCCCGTCCACCTTCAGCGCGGAATACATGGGCGGCACCTGCATGTACAGGCCCAGGAAGGAATCCGCCGCGCTCCTGACCCGGCCCTCCTCCACCTCCACAGGGCGGCGGGCCAGTACCTGCCCGGTCACGTCCTGGGTGTCCGTCTCCACGCCCAGCAGCAGCTCCGCCACATATTCCTTGTCCCTGTCCGCCAGCATGTCGCACAGCTTGGTGGCGCTTCCCAGGCAGACGGGCAGCACTCCCGTCGCCATGGGGTCCAACGTCCCTGTATGGCCGATCTTCCGCTGCCCGCAGATGCCCCGCATTTTCGCCACCACATCATGGGAGGTGAAGCCCGGCTCCTTGTCAATGACTATTATCCCGTTCATCATGCTCCGCTTCCCACTTCTTCAACGCTTTTTCTATATGTAGGGAGAGATTGTTCACACAGTCGTGGAAAGTGCCCGTCATGTTGCAGCCCGCGGCCTTGGCATGCCCGCCGCCGCCGAAGTACGCCGCCACCTCCGCCACGTTCACCTTCTCGCTGGAGCGCATGCTCACCTTGTACT